>JBFJYU010000259.1:0-4890 GCA_041622435.1 Thermoplasmatota archaeon
CCGCGCGGCGGCCGCCCCGCCACCTCGCCGCCCCGCGCCGCCCGCCCCGTGCCCGGGCAATGCCTTTGCCCGGCACCGCGATGCCAGGCCATGGTTGCTTGGCAGGCGGTCGGCGCTCTTGCAGTGATGTTGGTCGCGTCGGGGGCGGCGCTGCCCTTGCACGCTCCCGCGCGCGACGTGCAACTCGTCCTTGACGGCGACGCCGGGGAGCCGTTCCCACGCCACCTGCTCGGCTTGAACCAGCACGCCTGGACCCCCAGCGTCCGCGACGCACTGGCCGCAGCGCAACCGCCGGAGAGCCGCGTGCCCGCGTACTTCGAGCGAGCCGCCACGGCGCCGGGCCAATTCGACTGGAGCGAACTGGACTTCCGCCTGGGGCAGATCGTGGCCACGGGCGCCCAGCCGGTCGTTGTCCTCGGGTTCCTGCCGACCTGGCTCAGCAGTTGCCCCACGGCGGAGGGCCTGGAGGCCCGCTACTGCCCACCCAACGACCTCACCGCGTGGGCCGACGTGGCCCGAGCCGGCGTCGAACGAGCCGCAACCGTGTGGGGTGTGACGCACTTCGAGGTGTGGAACGAGCCGGACCACCCCGGCTTCTGGCGCGGCACCCTGGCCGACTACGTCGATCTGTACGAAGTGAGTGCGCGGGCGGTGCAGGATGTCGCCGCTGACTTGGCCCTCGACCTGCGCGTTGGCGGGCCCGGCACCGTCACCGCCAATCCGGCGTTCATCCCGCCGTTTCTCGCGGCCGCCGCCGCGCGGGACCTGCCCCTCGACTTCGTGAGCTTCCACCACTACGCCGACTACCCGTTCTTCGGCGAGGTCGGGCCGCTACCTGGCACGGGGCTTGCCGAGAATCCGGCGCACAGGACCGAAACCTTCGCCGCGGGCGCCGCACTCGTTCGAGCCTGGGCCGACGCAGCCGGCTACACGGAGGCGGAGGTGTGGTTGTCGGAATGGAACGCCAACGCCGGCGCCTCCGACCACCTGGAGGGAAACTTCGTCGCCGCCTTCACGATCGCCGCCGTCGCCCAGTGCCTCGACGCGCCCCTGGATCGGGCGCACCACTTCAGCACCGAACGGGACCCGTGGGGCCTGTTCACAGAGGCGGGGGCGCCACGGCCGAGTTGGCACGCCATGCGCAACCTGCTGGCGCTGGGGCCACGCCTGTTAAATGTCGACCTGCAGGGGCCGGCTGCCGGCGCGGTGGCCGCCGTCGCTGCCCGAGGCGCCGACGACCGGGTCGTGGTCGCCCACTTCGACCCGCAGGCTGCTTGGGCGGGCGCGTCGGGCGACGTTACCGTGGCGGTCCGGTTCGAGGCCGGCGGGCTGTACAAGGTCGAGGACTTGCAGGGACGTATCCTGGACCGCGGTACGCTTGGCCAGGGCCAATCGGTCCAACTCCGCCTTGCCAATCTGGACACCCGGGTCATCGTGCTTGAAACCGGCGCGGCCTAGGGGCCGTCGCTCCAGGCTTGGCGCGCGCTCGCCTGGACGTTCTCAACCCAAAACGCGGACGCCTGCTTGTTGAGATCGCCGGCCTGGGGCAGGGTCTGCGCCAAGAGATGGGCGCGGGCCTGGTGCAGTTCGCTGGCACCCAGGAACCCGTACCCCTCGAAGCTGGGCGGGTAGGCCGGGTGGTCGGTGGCGGCCCACTTCAGTAACTCCTCGATCCGGTCCGGCCCCGGGTCAGCCATGCCGACGCTGCGCGCCGTCTGGATAAGGTGGGCCGCCATGCCCGAAACCAGCGGCGTGCTGAAGCTGGTGCCCTGCCAATTGAGATAACAGGCGTTGCAATCGGCCGTGGGGGCCCGCACAAAGAACGGTGCCGTCACCTCGGGCTCGGACCCGCTGAGGGGTGCGACCGGCAAATGCGGATTGGCCGGGAAGCCTAGCACCCGCCCGTTCTCGCCCCAGGCGCCGCCCACAACCAAGGCGTCGGGACTGTAGCCCGGCGCATGCAAGAGGCTCACCATCGGAACCGGCGCCGCGTCGGCCAGCCAGTTGCCCGCCAAGACCACCGGCAGCACGCCGCGGTCGCGGGCCCACTCGAGCTCGTCATCCAGCCGGTTCCAGATGCCCAGCGGGAAGCCGGGCGTGGGAACGAATCCGTAATAGCTGAGCGAGACGACATCGGCGCCAGCCACATCGACGGCCCACTCGATGGCATCGAAGATGTTCACCCACTCGTTCTGGCCCTCGCCGCCCGGTGTCACCCGCGCGATGGCCAGCTTGACTCCGGGGGCGTGGCTGGACGTTTGGCCCGCACCCGTTCCGCCGACCAGGGCGGCGACTGCGGTGCCATGCCCGTCGTCATCGTAGGGCTGGACCGCCGCATCCCAGGTCGCCCGCGGGGTGGCCGGCCGGTCGCCGCGCGTAAAGTCGTACCATGCCACAACCTGGCCTGCGGCAAACGCCTCGTGGTCCATCTTGATGCCCGTGTCGATCACGGCGACCACCACCTCCTGCGCGTTGCCGGAGGCCTGGGATCCTGGGGCGGGGACCGCCAGCAGGAGCGCCAGGGCGAGCGCGGGCAGCCAACGGGACGCGCCAATCATGGGGGCGCTAAACGGCTCGTTGCACTTAGGACTTGACGCGGCCACTACGGCTTGTGCCACGGGGTCCCGGTAGCCGATGGCGTGCTCCAGGTCGGCTAGGCGTTGGGCTGACCCTTGGCGACCACGAGGGCCGTCGTCGCCGCCAGGGCAGCCACGGCCCATGCCAGGCCAACCGTGGATGCACTGCGTTGGATGCAAATATGGTTCAGTTGGACGAACCAACGAAAGGTTGCCCGACGCGAATGCGCGTCAGTTCCACGGGGGCAAATCCTGCGACGCCAGCCATTGGGCCGTGGCACGAAGTGCTGCGGCCGACGAATCGCGCGGCTCCCAACCCAGCGCGCAAAGCTTGTCGATGGCGAGGCTCATGTGCTTGACATCGCCCACCCAGCCGGCACCGTCGGGCGCGCCGCCGGTGTAAGCCAGTTCGGGCTCAAGGCCTAGGGCGCCCGCCACCACGCCGGCAAGACCCGTGACATCAATCGCGTCGCGGCTGCCGATGTTGAACGGGTGCACGCCAGCCGGCGCGTGACGGGCCGCGTGAAGCATGCCAGCCACCGTGTCGGCCACGCTCACGTAGCTCTTGGTCTGGCTGCCATCGCCAAGGATTTCCAGCCGGGCGGGGTCAGCGCGGAGTTTGCGGACAAAGTCGTACGTGACGCCGTGGTTGCTGCGGGGGCCCACGACGTTGGCGAAGCGGAACATCAAGGCGTCAAGCCCGTGCGACGCCGCCATGCCGGAAATGAGCGCCTCGCAGGCCAGCTTGGAGCCGCCGTAGAGACTGATTGGAAGCAGCGGCCCGTAGTTCTCCGGCGTCGGGCGGACGGCCGCATCGCCGTAGACCGTGCTCGTGCTCGTGAACACCAAGTGCCCGACCTTGTGCTTTGCCATGGCCTGCAAGAGCTGGAATGTGGCGGCGACATTGGTGCGGAAATGGCTCTGCGCCTGGGCGGCACTGCCCCGCACGTCAGGATCAGCCGCCAGGTGCCACACCGAATCGGCGCCCGGGAGCACCTTCGCCAGCGTCGCCGCATCGCCGCAATCGCCCTGAACGAACGCGATGTCGTCCCACGAGTCGGCCAAAAACGCCCGATCCCCCGTCGACAAGTCGTCAACGACGGTCACATCCGCGCCAGCGGCCACCAGCGCATCGACCGTGTGGCTGCCGATGAAGCCGGCTCCCCCGGTGACGACGACCCGACGCCCCTCCGGCTCAAAAGCCATCAGCGCGCCCCGGGCGCGCGAACCACAAAGGCCCGGTGGTCCTTCTCGAACGGATCCAGGTCCACCTGAACCAAGACCTCCACGTTGGCCTCCTTCAAGCGCCGCGCGACCTCGCCGTACACCTCCGACAACACGGCGCTCACGTTGATGCTGCGAGCCTTGACGAACAGGAAACCGAGCCCGCCGGGCTTCACGAGCGCCAAGTTGCGCAGGAAAATGTCAACCTGGTGCCGCTGCGCGACATCCTGCACGAGGGCGTCGGCGGGCCGCTCCAGGTACGCCACGTACCGCTCCGGGTGGCTGGCATCCTCCAGCACCGGGACCAGGTTCTCCCGGGGCTCCGCGTTCCAGAGCAGATCCCGCATGGACCGCGGGCTGAACTCAACGGCGATCACGCGCCCGCTGTCAAGCAGATCGCTCAGGTGGCTGCACGTGGTTCCACTCGCCGCACCCAGGTACAGAACCGTGTCCCGCGGCCGGAACCACGGCGTACTCGGCATGCGCCGGGCCAGCGCCGCCAACTTGCTGCGCCACGGGCTCCAGGCACGGTACTCGCGGTCCCCCCGCGACCGCAACAACTCCCCGTACACCTTCGTGCCGGGAACGCGGTTCACGGTCCACAACAGACCGCGATCCTCATACACGCCATGCAATCCGACTGCCTTCACGACTGGTCCCCCTTCTTGTCGCCCCGATCGCCCTTGCCCGGCGCCTTGGCCGGCTTGTTGTCACCGCGCAGACCACCCGGAACGCGCCTGGACTTGCCGCCGTACCCACCCTTGGAACCGGGCTTTGGCCCCTGGCCGGGCTTGCCACCCGGACTGGGCCCGCGGGCATAGAACGACTTGCCGTGACCCTGCCCAGACGGACCCTCACCCCGTGGCGCCGGCCCAGAGCCGCGATCGCCGAAACCGCCCTCGCGGCGCGGTGGCCCATCACGGCGCGGCCCGCCCTCACGAGGCGGACCACCTGAACGCGGACCCCCATGGCCGCCGCCACCGCGCGGCGGGCCCCGGGTACCGCCGCCAGGACCCCGCCCCGCCCCGCCGGGCCCCCGGCTCGGCCCACGGCTGGGTCCACGGCTGGGCCCACGGCCAGGCGCTCCCCG
>JBFJYU010000260.1:0-4853 GCA_041622435.1 Thermoplasmatota archaeon
ACACGTCATCATTGAGGAGGAGTGCCTGCTCACCCGGCGGCTGCTCGATCTGGCCGGGTTCGACCCCATCCCCGTGGCCACCGGAGAGTTCGGCAAGTCGGGTGGGTCCGTCAGTTGCCTGCGCCAGATGTTCTGGTAGGCTGACCACAACCCCCCGTGCGCGACCAGGGCAGCCTGCAGACCGCCGAGGCCCTGCGCGGTCTTGCAAATCATGGACATGAACCCTTTTGTGGGGGATCATGGGTCGGCCCGCGTGGTTGCTCGCTGGCGTCAAATCGTTGCTCTGGCCCTGCTCATGATCGTGGCCGTTGGACCCCAAGTGGTCCAGGGCCACGCCGAGCGGGAGACGGCGTTTCCCGAGGGCCTGCGCGACGTCCCGGAATACCGCGAAAGCGGACCCTACCTGGTCACGTGCAAGCAGGACACGCCCGCGCGAGTGGCCGGCTACGACTACGCCAAGCGCATCTCGGAGTTGATTCTCTACACCGAATGCGTCGATCACGGCTTCGCCCACTTGCAGGACGCGGTCAACGCCGTCCCCGAGGGCGGCTACCGCATTCTGATGCAGCCAGGCCATTACTTCGAGGAGCCCAGCGTCGAGCGCATGATGAACCCGAGCAGCGAGTGCGCCGCCTTGGTCGACCAGGCCATCCTGGAATACGACGAGCACTGGGCCTGCCCGAACATCCAGAACACAGTGTCGATCCTGGGTGACTCGCCCGACGACGAGGACACCGCCTGCACCTGGGAGCCCCTGTGCGACCTGCAAATCGAGGGCACCGGCGTCGATGTTCTCGATGTGATCCTAGATGCCAACTGGACCCACCTCAACGCCCTGCGCGCCGACCGCGCCGACGGCATCTACCTCAAACACTTCACGGTGCAGCGGACCGACTTCAACGCCGTCTACATCCTTGAGACGGACGGTTTTGTCATTGACGACCACCTGACGCGCTGGAATTACGAGTACGGTTACCTGACCTTCGCGGTGGACCACGGTCTGTACGTCGACTGCGAAAGCTACGGCAATGGCGACTCGGGCATCTACCCGGGCAGCGCCAGCGACCTCGGAGGCGCAAGGCCGAGCGTGGAGATCACGCGCTGCGACAGTCACCACAATGCCCTCGGGTATTCTGGCACGGCCGGCAATTCCGTGTACGTTCACAACAATAAATTCCACCACAACGCGGCGGGTATTGCGACGGACAGCCTGTTCCCGGACCATCCCGGCCTGCCGCAGGACTCGGGCCGTTTCGTGCAAAACGAGATCTACTCGAACAATGAGAATTACTTTGACAACTGGCTGCCCGGCGGCCCCTGCCACAAGCCCCTGGCCGAACGCGGCATCGAGGAGGGTGTCGTGTGCCCGGTCATCCCGATTCCCGTCGGCACGGGCATGCTGATTGCCGGCGGCAACAACAACCGCGTGGTTGAGAATTACATCTACGACAACTGGCGCTACGGCACGATGCTCTTCGGCGTGCCCGCGTTCTTCCGCGGCGAGGATGGTGGCTTCGACCTCCTGTGCGCCGCGGCCCAGCAGGACCCTGGGTGCTTCACCGGCGGCGACCCACTCGACCTGCTATCCGACGCCCAGATCATGTTCGACACCAGCCACGGCAACCAGTACCTGCGCAACTGGATGGGCGAGGGTCCCGAGGGAGAGGACCTGCACAACGGCATCGACCACTGGTGGGATGAGCAGGGCAGCGGCAACTGCTGGCTCGGCAACCACTACCACGAGGGGCGCATGCGCACCGACCCAGCCGACCCCTGGCTGACGGTTCCCCAATGCGGCAGCAACGACCCGCTCATGCAGCAGTGGCGCCCCCCGCACCCCCGCCTGCTCTCGATCGTGCCGTGCAACGATTTCAGCACCAACGGCAACACCCATCCTGAAGGCTGTGACTGGATGACCAGCCCGGAGGCGCCCGAATGAGCCGCGTGCGCGCGGGCGGCATCGGCCTTGCCGCCTTGGCTTACCTGACGCTTCTGGCGCCCGCCGCCGCCGGCATGACGATCGCCGGGCACAACCTCGCCATCGGCACCGACATCCATCTGCGCATGGCCGTCGACGACCCCGTCGCAGGCTCGTCGCTAACGGCCGTTCTTTTCATGGGCGACGTGAACGCGACCGAGCCCTCGGAGTGGTACGTCCTCCATTGGGGTCCCAACGAAACCCTCGCCGTGGCCGGCCACGACGTCAACCAGAGCGTCGCTGCCCAGTGGGGCCAGGGTTACAACGTGACCTTTGCCCGCCTGGGTACCGAGAAATTCGCCTGCAACTTCGTGGCGGCCGTCGCGACGACTTGGGACGGCGGGCGCGTCGTGCTTGATGCGAGCCCGGCCGGCGCCGAGGACCTCGCCTCCGCCTGGGACCTGCGCGGCGACTGCCGGGAGCCGGAAATGCAGATTGTGGACGAGTCCAAGGATTCGCCCGCACCACTCCTGTTGCCGGCCCTCATGGTCGCCTTGATCATGGCTCGGGCCCGCGCCCGCGCCCGCGAGGGCGGCCGCTCCGGCCGCTCCGGCTAGGCAGTCACGAGTCGGCCATCGGCGCCGCTGCGGGCCCCCTGGCCGCGCTCCATTCGGGCTCGCAAGTGTTCGGGCCACGCGCCGGGGTCCTCGGAGGGGTAGATGCGAAGCTCGGGCCCGTTTTGATTGAGGAACTCCCGCGGCCGCTTGCCCAGGATCTTGCCCGCCGCGGCCAGGCCGGTCATCGTGGCGCCGGCGACGCCGAAACTGAACGTGCTGGCGCCCACCATGAACAGGCCGGGGATCGCCGTCTTGACCGGGAAGGCGCCGGGACCCACCTGGTTGGGCGTCTTGGCGGTCCCGTAGAGCGCGCCGCGGGTGGCGTTGACGTAATGCTGGTTGGTCAGCGGCGTCGCCAGGTCCCAGAAGACCACGCGTTCGCGGATTCCCGGCACCCGTTTCTCCAGTCCCCTGAAGATGCGCTCGGCGAGGTCCGCCTTGAGGCTCTGGTAGTCGGCGCCGCGTTCGCCGCTTTGCTGGTCGGCCCACTTCGTGAAGGCGTCGTAGTCAACGAACGTGAAGGCCTCGCACGTGTGGTGGCCCTGGTGCATCTTGGACGGGTCCTTGAGCGTGGAGACGCTGAGCACCACAGCCGGCGGCTGCTCGGCGTGCAGCGCAACATCCCCGAGGCCTTGGCGGTAGATGCCGTCCACGTTGTCGTCGTCGTAAAACCAGAAGTTGCCCGAATCCAGGCCGGCGGCGCGCAGGTCCATGTCGACGGCGAAGAACAGGCTCAGCGACGACGTCGAGAACGTCGTCTTGTCCAGCTTGGCGCGCAGCTTGGGGTTCAGGTGGTCGCGCCCGACCAGTTGGCCCAGGGTCACCTCGGCGTCGGCGTTGCTCACGATCCACCGCGCGTGCAGCTCCTCGCCGCCCTTGAGCCGGACGCCTACGGCGCGGCCACCGTCCATCAGGATGCGCTCAACGGCCGTGCTGAGCCGAATTTGGCCGCCGGCGCGGCGCAGGGCGCGCACGAAGGCCCGAGGAATGGCGAAACCGCCGCCGCGGGGGTAGTAGGCGCCGTCCAGGTAGTGGTGGGTGATGCCCGCCTGGAGCAGGGCCGGCGCCTGGCTGGGCGGCATGCCGTGGTCGCCGGACTGGCCGGTCAGGACCGCCCGGAGAACCGGGTCGGAAACGTGTTGGTCCGCGAAATCCTGCCCGGTCTTGTTGGCCCATCGAAGCACCGTGGCGATGGCGGGCAGGGCGCGCACGGCAGACACCGGCCCGGCGATGCGCTGCAAGCTCCGCATGGCGTCCATCATCCGATCGACGGCCGCGAAGTACGCCTCGATGCCGGCCGCGTCCTCCGGGAAACGCTGCTTGAGGCTCGCCACGAGGCGATCCCGGCCCTTGGGAAGGCCGATCCACTCGTCGCCGACAACGATGTGGTCATAGCCATCCGGGTTCAACTCGCAGAACTCCAGGTCCCGTGTGACGCCCAGACCCTCGTAGATGCGGCGCAGCGAGCCTCCGGGGCCGAGCGTCCCGATGTAGTGAACGCCGGGGCTGAAACGGTAGCCCTTCAGTGTGAACGAGTGGGTGAGCCCGCCGGGCACCTCGTGCTGCTCCAGAACCAGCACCCGCAGGCCGGACTGGGCCAGTGGAACCGCGGCGGCGAGCCCGCCTGCCCCTGAGCCGATGACGATCACATCATAGTCGTCGTTGCGGGAGCCTGTCGGATGCGCCATGCCTCGGCATCCCGGTAGCGGCCATGGCTCTTGCCATCGAAGCCCGCGCGCGGCGCCCCCGCGGCGCCGCTAGGTTGCCGGGCGCACGCTCGGGCCGGCGGCCATGTTCTCGACCATCGCCCGCACGCGGCGGATGTCGTCGCGCGCCAGGTCGAGGTTGCTGAGGCGCTCGTCGAGGCTGTTCAGGGCCATGCGAACCGCTTGCAGGTCGGCGCCGGTCCGGATGGGGTGGGCCGGTCGCGCGGTTGCCAGGCGACCCGAGACGTAGAGGCGGTTGGCTTGGCGGGTTGCCTCCCACGAGAAGGTGGACAAATGGCCGTCGGCACCACGTAGGGTCGTTCGGTAGGCGCTTCGACCGCTTGCGCTGGCCTGCGCCAACGCCATCAAGGTGTCGTTCAGTTCAGCGGGAGCGCCCATTTCGGCCACCGAAATCCCCCGCAAGGCAGCCGGCTTGACGCCAAGAAACGCGCCCAGGCAGGCGTTGGCATCCAGGATGCGCCCCTGCAAGTCGAGCACCATGAGAGGGTCTGGCGCCAAGTCCCAGAACCGATGACGCGCCGGGCCTTCAACGGCGTCACCCGCCACCGTCGCCAGCAGATCGTCGGGCTCATGCACACCGAGGGCATGGAA
>JBFJYU010000261.1:0-4767 GCA_041622435.1 Thermoplasmatota archaeon
ACTGGATGACGCAGATGCGCACGGGCTGAGCCGTCTGTAGGCGACGGCTGGTCGCCGGGCGGTAATCGAGGTTGCTCCACTCCATGAGCACGGCGTAGCCCTCGGAGGCGGCGTCCTGGGGGAGGTAGCCGGGCAGGACGCGCTTTGGCACGAAGCCGTTGGCGATCTGGAAGTCGAGGACCGGGTCGTGCAGGTCACCTCGCAGGACCGCCTGCACGTACTCCCGCGCCGACATTTCACTGGCGTGCTCGGCAAAGCCGGGCATCCGCCCCGCGATGACGATGCCTTTCAGGTTGCGTTGGAGAGCCAGGTCCTTGCGCGCCGCGTAGAGCCGCTGCCCGATGCGCATGCCCCGCATGTCGGGATGCACCATGACCTCAATGCCGTACAGGTGGGTGCCCTCGGGGTCGTGGTTGGCGATGGTGCCGTCGGCGGTGATCTCGTTGAAGTCGTGCACGTCCTCGTACTCGGCCCAGTCGATGATCAGGCACGCCGCGCTGCCGACGATGCGTCCCTCGTACTCGACGCAGAACTGGCCGTCGGGGAAGTGGCGCAGGTGCTGGGCGAGTTGCATCGGCTTCCACGGCCGCATGCCGGGGAAGCACACCTGTTGGAGTTCGATGATGGCGTCGAAGTCCTCGGGCCGGATCGGCCGCAGGGTCACGGGCGTTTCGAATTGGCTCAGGTCGAGTCCGGGGCCGGCGTCACGAGTCTCCTCATCCATCGTGTCTCCCAGTCGTGGGTTGGTCTATTAGAGCCTAACCGTGGGTCGGCGCTAGCTCCGTTGGAAGGTGCCGGTCAGCACGGCGTCGGCCAGTGCATGTCGTTCAAGCTGCCCGCGCACCTTGGCGACGGCGGCGCCGCCGGGGAGGTCCAGGGGAGCGCCGAGGGCGTAGGCGTGGAACCGGTAGCGGTGGGTTCCCGATGGAGGACAGGGGCCGCCGTAGTCGTTGCGCCCCCACGAGTTCTGGCCGACGAGGGCGCCTAGGGCTGCGATATCCGTGCCTTCGGCTAGGTCGGCGGCACTGACTGGGAGGTTCCACCAGGTCCAGTGGGTCCAGGTGCCGCTGGGCGCGTCGGGGTCGTCGAAAATGAGGGCCAGCGCCACGGTGCCGTCGGGCACGTCTGCAAACGCCAGGGGCGGGGATGTGTCGGCGCCATCGCACGTGTGGCGCGCCGGGATGGGTTGTCCGTCCGCGAAGGCGGAGGATGTGATGCGAAACGCAGCCATGGGACCACCGGGCTCGTGCGGCGCCGGGCTGGACTGGCACCCCCGAGAAGGGCCAGCGGCAGGAGCGGGACGCGCCGCATGGTCCGATGCTGGTCGCTCACCTCAAGCTTCGGGACGGGGCCGGCGGGTCTTGACCCGGCAAAAATGCGGGAGATAAGGTGAAGGGCGCGCGACGGGCGCGGGATTAGCTGGCCAAAGCCTCGGGCACAGCTAGACCTTGCGCGTGGGTTCGAACGTGATCGAGGGCGAGCCCGTGAAGCGCGAATCGCAGTACGCCTTGACGGTCTCGCCAGCCAGCAGAGCCGTGCCTCGGCTGGTGATGCGAGTGAGGCGAGCGTCGGCATCCTCAATGAAGAACCGGCAGTCGCGGGCTCCAACGCTGCGTCCGGTGATCTTGCCGTCTTCGGTCGCGGTGCCGAGGTCGCAGATTTTACCGGCGCGCCAGGCGGTGCCATCGTCGGGCATGGTGCACGAGAAGTCAGGCAGCGCGGGCGCCGCGCTGTTGTAGAGCCGGGTGGCGCAGTCCGCGCCGCCGTGGCCGCCGTGGACTGGTGAGTCGAAGCCGCTGAAATTTGGATTGTCGAGGGCCGATGACAGTCCGCCCATGGTTGTGGCAGTGAAATCGACGGCGAACGTGTGTTCGGCGTCCGGGATACCGACGATGTCGTAGAGCACGCCGGCTAGCAGGGTGACCGGAGCAACGGCATCGGATAGGTACCAGCCAGGCCCGGCGTCGGCGAAATTCTTGCTGTCGGTGAGCAAGATTGTTTCCTCGGTGTCGTGGGCCATAATGATGAACCGGACATTGAACGATGCATCGGTTGGGTCGGAGTAGATGCCGATCTGGTTGATCACCGTGTCTGCGGTTGCGGTGACCTGGGTTCCGCATGCGTAGCCGCCCTGCCGCGTCTCCATAAGCGGGATGGGGAGCTCCAGGCTGTCGAACAGCAGCTCAGCAGAGGCTACCGGGACGGCAAGCATCAGGGCAGCGAGGGTCGTGGCGATGAGCGTTTTCGAAACGCGGCGTCGACGATGCATGTGCATACCTGCGTGCGAAAGCGTTCACGAATTTGACCATTTTCGCGGCTACTTGATTGATTTTTATGGCTTGGTTGAGGATTCGGCCCGCCAGCCTGACCTTCATCTGGCCACGCGGGAGCGCTGGTCAACAGCGACGGGTTGGCCCTCTGCGGCCGCTGGCTCGTCCGGTCATTCACGAACTACAGGAAAGGCCTGGCGCTGGCCAGACGGCACGTCCTAGCATCGATGAATCATCGGGTGGCGGCGCTCGAGCCGAGTCACCTGAAGAGGCGCCCGCGAGGCCGGCCGCCGGCCAGGAGGAAGGGAAAAGGGATGCGTGGGCCTACGCAGCGGCCGCGCCGTACTCCGGCCCAGCCCGCAGGATGAACCGCGTACCGGGCATGATTCGGGTTGCCAACAGCTCGCTACCGGGGTTCTCAAGCACCAATTCGACGCCGTGGCGCACCGACGCCTCAACGACATGGCGGTGAATCGGGCCGCCCGCCCAGCGCGCGACCAGCAGTTGGCGCGCGTTGACGCGCTCCAGGACCGCCAAGCCATCCTCGCCGCGCAAGCCGCCATGGCGCTTCCAGAACCGAACCTCGGACGAGCCGAGCCGCACGGCCAGTTCGACCGTCGCGGCCTCGCCGTTGCCCGGCCCCGGCGGCGCCAGGTCCGCCTGAGGAACCAATGCGCCCCGATGGGGTGGCAGGGCGCCCTCGGTCAGCGTTGCAAACGGCAGGTGGACGCCGCCCTCGGCGATGCGGGCACCCAGCGCCAATGCACTGGCCCGATCGCCCCAGCGGGCCACCGATCGCCGGCTCGTGGCGAGCGCCGCCTCCAGACTATGCAGCAACTGCTCCCGCGCCTCGTCGGCCAGGGAGTGCTCCATCATCGCGGACACCTCATCCATCACGCGCTGGATGCGCGCCGGCGACGCCTCCTCGTAGGCGGCCTCCAAGTCTTGGCGCAGCTTCTCCGGGGACGCGACGACCGCCCAGGTCGCACCTTCCTCAAGGTGGGCCAGAACGTTGTCGGCGACCTCCCAGTACGCCGTCGGCGAATCCAGCATGGATCCTCCGACGTGGATCAGGCACGGACCAAAGCCACTCAAGCGATCACCACCGGCCGGTTCAGGCACCCATGCCACGAAATCATCGTGTGGCTGGGGCTGAACTGGCCGGCGGTGCCGGATCGGCTGCGGGTCTTGCCAGAGGGCTTCCTCGCTTCTTGGGTCATTGCATCCGTCTCCTGTGCCAAGGGCACTGGCGTAACGGATCGCTTAACGCAGGCACGCATTGATCCGCGACGTACCTACCCAGTCGGGGGTACACAAATGGCGGATCATCGTGCAGGCGTTTCGCATATCCGTTCAGACTAGAAGCGTCGTCGCCTCTATTTCAACGTTGTCGGCGGATCCCCAAAACTGGCGGCGCGGGATGCCGCGCGGCGCGAAACCGGCTGTTCCGTGCGATCTACGCGTCAGCCTTGCGCGACGCCGAAGCGCCCGAAATCTGAACCTGTGTGTGGGGCAGCGCCGTGACGGAAATCGTCACGCCGGCCTTCGATGCCAAGGTCTGGGCGGCGTCGCCGCCAGTCGCCTGGGACGCGTCGCCAAGGTTGGCGGTCCACACCTCGACCTGGGTGCTGCCCAGCTCCCGCGCGGCCGTGACGGCCGGCAGGACGCTGTTGGCGGATTCCAGCAGGTGCGACGCGCCTCCCTCCTGGCGCAGGATGCCGGCGCTCAGGATGGCGCTCGCCCGGCGGGGCAGCGGCGCGTCCGCAGACAACCCGACAACCGGCAAGTCTAGGCCAATGTCCAGCAGGTGGTGCCGCAGCAGGTCGGCAACCGCGCGCTCCAGCCACGTCCGCGGCGTGTCAACGGTCGGATCGAGATCCAGGATCGGACGGCCCGGAACGGCGTCGAGTGCCTCCAGCGCGTCGACGAGGGCGGCCAGATCCAGGTCGGCGCCTTGGCAGCGATCCACCAGGCGCTGGGGAGCGTGCACGGCGATCCACGCCGGCCGCCGGGACAACTGGTCGGCCAAGGCCGCGGCGACGCGTTGGAAGCCGGCCAGGTCGGTCAGAAGTTCGGAGTCCACGGCGACGACCAGGGGTGGCGTGTATCCGTACATGAAGAGTCGCCACGCCAACTCAAACAAAAGCGATGTGGCAGTCCGGGCGGGCATCCGGCCCTTCCGGAGGAGCACCTAGCGGGCGCCCGCGGGGCCCGTGGTTTCGTTGGTGCCAGCGGCCGAGCGGACCGTGCGGCCCGTCAGGCCCGTAGGGGTATCCGGGACGCCGCGCTTCGCCTGAGCGAAGCGAAGTACCCCCAAGGCCGCGCAAGCGCAGCCTCGGGGTCTCCCTCGGCCTGCGGCCTCGGGCGCTTGGAGTTCTACGAACTCCAACCCCCGCAAGCCAGGCTTCGCCCGGCTCGCGGTCTCCCTCAGCCTGCGGCCTCGGGCGCTTGGAGTTCTGCGAACTCCAACCGGTAGTGCGGGGGACCGGATCGCCGG
>JBFJYU010000262.1:0-4739 GCA_041622435.1 Thermoplasmatota archaeon
GATGACCAGCGCCAGGCGACCAAGGACGCCGGCAAGATCGCCGGCCTCAACGTCAAGCGCCTGGTCAACGAGCCCACTGCGGCAGCCTTCGCCTACGGCATCGACAAGTCCGACGGCCAGGACATGAAGATCGCCGTGTACGACTTGGGTGGCGGCACGTTCGACATCACGATCATGGAGATGGGCGATGGTGTCTTCGAGGTGCTGTCGACCAACGGCGACACCCACCTGGGTGGCACCGACATGGACGACGCCATCATCGAGTACCTGGCGGCGATGTTCGAGAAGCAGAGCGGCATCAACGTGCGCCAAGACCGCGCGGCCATGCAGCGCCTGCGCGACGCCGGCGAACGCGCCAAGATGGAGTTGTCGGGCATGACCCAGACGACCATCAGCCTGCCTTTCCTCAGCATGAGCGCCGCTGGACCCCAGCACTTCGAGACGACGATCAACCGCGCCAAGCTGGAGGAGCTCATCCGCCCCATCGTTGAGCGCACCCGCGGCCCCTGCGAGGGCGCCCTGAAGGACGCCAAGTTGAGCCCCTCGGACGTCGATCGGGTGATCCTGGTGGGCGGCCCCACCCGCATCCCCCTGGTGCAGGAATTCGTCGAGAAGGTGTTCCAGAAGAAGCCCGTGCGCGGCGTCGACCCGATGCAGTGCGTGGCCTTGGGCGCCGCCATTCAGGCCGGCGTGCTGTCGGGCGAAGTGGACAAGGAAATCCTCCTGCTCGACGTGACGCCCCTGACGCTGGGCCTCGAGACCCTGGGCGGCGTCCGCACGGAGCTGATTCCCCGCAACACCACGGTTCCCCACAAGAAGAGCCAGGTGTTCAGCACCGCCGCCGACGGCCAGACGCAGGTGGAAATCCACGTCTTGCAGGGCGAGCGACCCATGGCCGCCGGCAACAAGAGCCTGGGCAAGTTCATCCTGGACGGCATCCCGCCGGCCCCGCGCGGCATTCCCCAGGTTGAGGTGACGTTCGACATCGACTCCAACGGCATCCTGCACGTAACGGCCAGCGACAAGGGCACCGGCAAGGAGCAGAAGATCACGGTCAGCGGCTCGACGAAGCTCAGCGACGACGAAGTCGAGCGCATGAAGAAGGACGCCGAGGAGCACGCCGCCGAGGACGAGGAGCGCAAGGAGCTCGTCGATGCCCGCAACAACGCGGACCAGGCCGTCTTCCAGGCTGACAAGCTCGTCACGGAGAACGGCGACAAGCTCGGCGAGCACAAGGCTGCGGTCGAGACGGCGATCCAGGACCTCAAGAACACCCTCGCGAAGGAGGACGCCACGAAGGCCGACCTGGACGCCGGCACCGAGGCGCTCAACAAGGCGATGGAGCCCGCCGTGATGGCCATGTATCAGGCCGCCGCGGCCGAGGCGCAGGCTCAGGGCGAGGGTGGCGATGAGGCCGGCGCCCCTGGACCGGGCGCGGGCGCCGAGTGGAGCGGCACGCCCGACGGTCCCGAGGACGACGTCGTCGACGCCGAGTTCAAGGAAAAGGGCAAGGGCGAATAGTCCGGCGCTCCCCAGCAACGCGGCGATCGCACGGCTGCGATCGCCGCGCCGTTTTGGCACTCTTGGCGCTACCGCTCGACCAACGCAGCGGGTAGCCAAGCGTAGCTACGCAAAACCAGGGGTGCCCTCCCTCCGTGGGCTGGCTGGCGCTGGCCTTGGGTGGTGAACTCGCAGGCTGTACCGGGTACTACTGGCGGCTGGCGAGGCCGGCGTAGCTCGCCTTTAGGGCCTTGGCTCGAACGTGGTAGATCTTGCCGCGCAGCACCAAGATGTCGAAGCGAATGCGCTCGGGGGCGGCGCCGAAGCGGTTGCTCACCGACAGCGTCAGCCGGGTGACGGAGCCGTCTCCGTCCACGTCGACGATGCTGAACGTCGGGCGCTTGACCGCGTCGCCGAGCCAGCCTTCCAGGAAGGCCTTGATGGCATCCTGACCCACGAGCTTGTCGGTCCACGGGGACTCGAACTCGGCGTCGTCCACGAACGTCGCTGCGGCGGCCTCGGCGTCGTAGGTGCGCATTCCCTCGAAGAAGGCGAACACCGTCTCGTCCATGACGCCGCGCCCAATGGTTGCCATCGGGCCGCCGAAGGCCCCGCGCTGAAAAAGCGTACGGCCGACTTGGTGCGCCGGGCGGGGTCCGAGGGCCGCCGCAGCGCGGGCGTAACAGGATGTCATCGGAGCCCCCGCTGGGCTCCTTGCTTGAACAAAACAAGGGAAAGAGTGGCCATTTTCCCTGCGGCGGGGTCCTGGCCACGTAAACCAGTCCTTGCGGTTCCAACGCCCCGAGGCGCTGGAAAATCCAGGTTTGTCCCCCTACCATGCAGTGCATGGCCTTCGGTTCAGTCGACCCACAAGGGGCCGCGAGAGCGAGTAGCCGCGCTCTTCGCCTGGATCCTGGTTCCCCCCGATTGGGGGAAAACGCGGTCCCGTATACTGCGGCGGCATGCGGAACCACTTGTCCGGCCCTTTCGGGTCCCCATCTAGTTGACGAGTCGTCCAGGTTTTTCCCCTTGCAGCACGGGACAAGCCCGCGTCCTCCGGTTCACTTCGCCCGCAGGGGCAGGCCCTGTGGGTGAGGGAGCGAGTAGCCGCGCTCCTCTCCTGGATGCCGAACTGCCATCTTGCGATGGCTGACTTTGGATCGGTTTCCGTCGGCCGAGGCTTCAGGTCCGTTTCCAGAGCCGCGTCCTACAGTTTCCCGCAGGGCGCCCTTCTACATTGGCGCCTGGGGGCAAAATAACTTTCGACTGCGGCAAGCGACCCCTGTGCATCAATGACCATTTGTGGCGTCCGATGTCGGTATTCACGGGGGCGGCTGGGTCCGCCGAGGGTCCCGGCCCCAATTTGGACCGCTTCCCCCGGCTGATTCTGGCCATTGGGTGCTGTTGATCGTGACCACAGGATTCTGCCCCGGTGCGCTTGGTTCGGGGCCGCCCGCGGCGCCTACCCCAGCAGGTCCGGTCCGGCTTCCATCACCGTGACGGCGACGTCCACGCGGGGCAGCGGGTACAGGTCTTCGGCCCACGTGACAATCGGGTAGCCGGCCGGGTGGATGGCGACCTCGAAGAAATCGAGCAGACTGCGGGTGCAACCCGGGTTCTCCCGGCACTCGGGGCCGAAGTGAATGGGCGTGTCCTTGACGCGGGTCACGGCCCACGTGGCGTCCTCGTCGTCGGCGTCGAGGCTGATGCCCGACATCACGTACACGTCGTCCGTTGCCTGGCGGGGCAGGCCCCGGTCGTTCTGGTACCACACGGCGATGACGCGTCCTTCGGCGCCGGCGGCGAGCCACGGGAACCAGGCCGTGGTGCCGTCCGGGTTGATTTGGCGCGGCTCGCTCCACGTAGCGCCCTTGTCCTTGGATACAGCCAGCAGCAGCACTGGCTGCTCCAACGGGCGGTTGGTGGCTAGGTTGGTGCCGAACGCGCCGTCCGGGTCCTGCGTGGCGGCGACGTACAGATTGCCGGCAGCGTCGAAGGCCGCCACCGGGAACACCTGGCCCTGGAATTCGTTGGTCCAGGCGATGGCGTCCTGCCACGTGGTGCCGTTGTCCATCGAGCGGGCGACATGGAGTTCGCCACCCATATCGTAGGCGTAGGCGATGGCATTGCTCGCCGGGTCAACGGCCACACCGCCGAAGCGGGTGTCCTCGGAGCCGCTCACGGCGTCGGTCCAGGAGTTGCCGCCGTCGAAAGACGCGCGCACGACAATGCTCGAATCGCCCTGGCTGGGGAAGTTGCGCCACGATGCGAACAGCGTGCCGTCGGCGCGGCCCGTGATCCACTGCCTGTCTGCGTCGTCGCCTTCGGCGAGATCGACGGCGGGGCTCCATGTTTCACCGCGGTCTTCGGAGACTTGGTACGAAACCGCGCCGGCTTCGCCGAAGAGGCCCAGCCAGTGGAGGCGGCCGTCGGGTGTGACCCAGATGTCGGCGTCGCCGCCGCCCTGAAGATCCTCTGGCGCGCTCTGCTCCAGGCCGGGGCACGTGGGCAGGCCGAACGAGCAGAAGGGCGCACCCAGGTCGATCCAGGTATGGCCGCCGTCGTCGGAGCGCCACAACGCGATTGGGGTCGTCACGTAAGCGGTACCGTCCGGCGCGACAGCCACGCTCGGCTCGGCGCCCAGGGTCATGGTGCCGAGCACTTGGCTGGCGGCGAAGCGGATGCCGTCAAGGGTGGGCAGGGGCCCCGGCTCCATGGCAGCGGGCGTGGAATCTTCGTCATCGGAGAAACAGCCGGCGAGGCCGGCAATGGCGAGTGTGCAGAGTGCGAGGCCCATGAGGCGCATGCTCCGGCTACAGGCGCCCGCCTTTTTGGCTTGTCCGCGGCCCCCTGGCGCCGGTGAAACCGCGCCCGCTCACACGGCGAAGTAGTGGGCCTCGGGGTGGTGGAAAACGATGGCGGAAACGCTGGCCTCGGGGTCCATCATGCAACCCTCGGTCAACTCGACGCCGATTTCGGCGGGGTCGAGCAGGCGCCACAGCTTGCGCTGGTCCTCCAGATCAGGGCAGGCCGGGTATCCGAATGAGTACCGGCAGCCCTCGTACTTCGCCTTGAAGATGTCCTGCATTGAGAGGTCCGGGTCCACGATGCCCCAGGCGCCGCGGATGTCCGCGTGCAGCTTTTCGGCGAAGGCCTCCGCGGTCTCCAATGCCAGCGCCTGGATGGCGTGGCTGCGCACGTACTCGCCGGCCTCCTTGAGCTTCTGGGCATAGTCGCGC
>JBFJYU010000263.1:0-4737 GCA_041622435.1 Thermoplasmatota archaeon
CAAGTCGGCGCTGCCTTTCTGGAAGTCTGCCGTCACGTAGAACGAAATATCCAGGCTATCCCGATTGGACCCGCTGGCGTCATAATTCAGCGTCGGGCCACGATCCGAACGATAGGCCGCCAGGTTGAACCACTTCGGGATGTCCGTCATGGACGCATACGCGTAACCGCGCGCGCCGCCGGAGACAGCCGCCACTTGGGCGTAGATGCTCCGAATGCTCGAACTCGCGGACCAGGTGATGTCCGTACGCCCGTTGGGGTCGGGGTCGTACGTGAACGACATGCTCGACGGGAAGTTGCTGATGGCCATGTAGCCCTGGAAGTCGCTGCCCTTCTGGATGTACGCATAGAAGGGACCGAAGCTCCAGCCTGAGTAAGCCACGTTCATCCAGGACGCTGATTTGGTCATCGTCAGGGAGTTGATGTAGCGCGGCGGGTTGTAGAGCAGGGCCCAGGCGTCGAGCTTGGACTGCGGCTTCTCGTAATCCAGCAGGATGTAGCTGTACCTCGGGTTGAAGTTGCTCCACTGGAAATTTGGCGCATCAGGGTCGATGTTGACCGATGTCGGCAGGCCCGTCAGGAAGATGCGGGCCTTGGTGGCGCCGCCGTACTGGCGCGCCACGACGCCGTGGGTCGTGTACGGAACGTTGGGCGTTCGTGCAAGGTCGTACAACGTGCCCGTCTCGACATCCATGTAGAAGTCCATGTTGCGGCTGGTCGTGATGCTGATGTAGCCGCCCAGCCGAATCGCGATGTCTGTCAGGGTGAAGTAGCCGCTTGCCCGCAGGAACCGGGGCTGCGTGTCGTCGTACACGTAGACGCTGAAGTGCCCGCCATTGCCGGCTTGCAGGTTGATGTAATGGTCCCCGGAACTGGAGCCGTCGAACCATTCGGCCTTGCGCACGTTGCTGATCTGGAAGCTCACCCACCGGTCGGTGCGGCTGCCACTGATCTTGTCGTGGATGTACAGCATGTGGTCGCCGCCCAGGGCCTGGTAGCCCGAGCCCGGCGCCTCCGCCATCCGGAAGACGATGCTGCCGATGCCCGGCTCGTAGGAGGGACCGGTCAGCAACTGCACCGCTCCGCCGGTTGTAAGGGACATGCTTCGCGGCACACCGGACACGCTTGCGTACATGCGCTCGTTGCCGGCCTGGGTGGACAGGATGAGTGCCCCCAGGCGGCTGTTGGCGCTGTAGTAGAAGTCGTTGTCCGCCCACGACATGCTGATCGAGCTGGGCACGCTGCGCAGGCCGAAGTAGTAGTTGCGCCCGGCGTTGTTGGCCTCGGACACAGCCACGTCGATCGAGCTGATCACGCTGGAGGCGCTGTACGAGAAGCTGCCGTCGCCCAGGTTGATGGACATGGACGCGGGCAAGTTCAGGATCTGGCCCCAGATGATCTTGCCATTGCTGTTGGTGCGGTCCTGCAAATCCATGTAGAACGGACTGGAGCCCGACCGGCTAATCGAGAACGAGTGGGTGCTCGACGACAGGGACCGGTAGCTGGCCGCCTTCAGCCCGCTCAGGCCAAAGCTCGCGTAGGTGGCGCCGGAGTGGGCCCAGTAGAGGGCGTGGTCGGCGCCGTAATAGGCGAAGCCGCCGGGGGCGTCCTTGTAGTGCAGCCGGATGTTGCCGATGGTACCACTGGTGGAAAGCGCCATGCTGTTGGTGCCCTTGGTCACGGTGATCCGGCTGGGGATGCCGGTCACGGCGGCGTAGATGGCCTTGTTGCCATCCTCGGCGAGGGCGGCGATGCTGCCCATCGTTCCAGAGGCCGAGTAGGAGAACACCGTGCTGCCGTCACCATAGGTGATGGTGAAGCTGCTCGGGACACCCGTGGCCACGGCGGAGATGCTCCGGTGCCCCTTGCGCGCGGCCAGGGTGATGCTGGAGATCGTCGAGGAGGCGGTGTAGCTCACCAGCCGATCGCCCCACGTGATGCGCACGTAGGCGGGCAGTTTGTTGATTTGCGCGAACAGGCTCGTCTCCTCCGACCCGGTGGCGTCGCGCACGTAGACCGTGAAGACCGTCGGGTTGGACAGGCGGAGTTCGACGGCGTTGCCGAGGTAGGCAACGGTTTCGAGCCCCGTGATCTGGAAGCTGGCCCATTCGCCGGTCCGGTCGCGTTCGAAGTACGCGTGGTCGCCGCCCAGGGAACGGAACCCGCCGGGGGCGTACTTGTAATAGAACGCCACGCGGTTGATGCCGCCGGGGGCGTCGAAGCGCATCGTGTTGGTGCCGGGCATTTGCAGCGTGAACGTGCGGGGGATGCCCTCCAGGGTGACGCCGATACCCAGGTTGCCGCGCACCACGATGCCCGTGATGCGGGTGACTTCGGAGCTGGCGGCGTAATGGATGTAGTCGCTGCGCACGGTCACCGACAGGGTTCGGGGCAGGTCCTCGATGATCAGTTGCGCGTACTCGGTCGGGCTCTTGGCCAGCACCACGGTGATGTCGCGGATGACCTCTGAGGCGTGGAACTGGATCGAGTCGCCGTCCCACGTGGCCGTCATCAGGCCGGGGATGGGGGCGACGCGGGCGTACACCGTCTGGCCGGTCTGGTCCAGGTAGACCTCGATGCTGCGCACCGGTCCGTCGGCCTTGTAGGCGAACGTGTTGGTCGCCGCGTCCATGTCCACCCGGATCTTGCCGGGCATGTTGGACAGGCTGACCAGCGCAGTCTGGCCGGGCTTGCTGATGTAAGCGACGAACGGCTGGTCGGCCCGGGTGTCGAGTTCCAGGTGGCTGCCGTCGGTGACCGCCCGGAACGATGTCAGCCCGGACAGGCGCGCCGCCAGCAGTTGCGCCGACCCGCTCTCGATCAGGTAGAAGCCGTCCGTCGGCGGGAACGCCGGCGCCGTGTTCTTGGCCTGGGAGAACGCGATGGTGCCGATGCCGCCGGCCGCGTTCATGTAGGGCGTGTCGCCGAAGTTGACGAACACCTCGTCGCTGAGGTCCTCGACCAGCACGACCATCGAGGTGGAGCCGCTCACGCGCGACAACTCCAGCCGATCGATGCGCTGGGACGCATGGAACATGACATCGTCGTCGCCGAGGGCGACCTCGATGCGTTCGGGCAGATCCAGGATGCGCGCCACCATCGTCTCGGAGTCGCTGAGCGCGGCGACCAGGAACGGTCGCGTGTGCGACAACTCGATGCTGAAGGCACCCTGGCCAACGTCGGCGTGGGCGCCGGCCAGCCCGGTGATGCGGGCACTGAGGCCGGACGTGGCGCCAAACTGGTACACCAGCGCGTGGTCGCCCTCGCTGGCCGGCAGAAGGCCCGCGGCGGTGCCCTGCCCGGCAGCCAGTTCGACCAAGCCGATGGCGTCGCCGGTCACCAGATCAACAGCGCCGTCGGCCCAGGAGGCCATGATCGTCGAGGGCAGGTCGTTGACGTGGAAGTACACGTCACTCTCGATGGCGCCGCCGACGGTGCGGCGGGCCAGGGCGGCGATGTCGCCCAGCCGGGTGTCCGTTTCGTAGGCGAACGTGGACGTGGCCAGGTTCCAACCGACGCGCAGCGAGGCGGGCAGGTCCAGGATCTGCACCAGGAACTGCTCGGTGGCGCCGCCGGATTGGGTCTGGCTGCTCACCAGGATGCGGTCGATGATGCTGGATGCATCGTAGTGGATGCTGCCTGCGGCCAGGTCGAAGGCGACATCGATGCGTGCCGGCAGGCCCTCGATGAGAGCCGCCACCTGCGAGGACGACCCGGGGCCGTCCTCCAGCATGGCGAAGAGCACCTCGTCAATGGCGGCGCTGGCGTCGTAGCGGAAGCCGTCGTCGCGCAGCGCGATGGTGATCACGTCGGGCAGATCGCTGACCTCACCGTACACGATGCTGCTGGTGGTGTCGGTCTCTTGCACGACCACGGCGGCGAAGCCGCCGGCGTGCACCGTCTCCACGGTTGCAACCAGGTCGCCGGCCAGGTCGGCGTGGAACGCCTGCAAGCCGGTCAGTTGGGCGCTGGTGGACGAGAAGGACTCGCCGCCGATGGTCTGCGCCAGTGTCGCGAAGTGATCGCCGGCCAGGCCGATGGGGGCGCCGCGTCCCTCGAACGTCAGGAAGGTGACGGTGCCCAGCGGGTCGCTGGCGCGGAAGTCGATGGAGGCCTCATCGCTGACCAAGTCCAGTTCAACGGGGATGTCGAGGGCCTGGGCGTAGGTGAGCTTCAGCGCCTCGCCGGAGACGACGTCCGCGGACAGGTACTCCACCTTGGACATGACGTCGGCGGCGCGGTAGGACACGCTGCCCGCCGTCGCCTCCAGGTCAATCGTGGTCGGAACGGTCTCCAGAAGAACGTCGGTCGCCAGCTTGAACGTGGTTGGGTCGTTGATGTCGGGAACCTGGATCGATGTGAAGCTCACGGCGTCGATGGCGGCCGAGGCCTCGTAGGCCATGGTCACGTCGTCACCGACGGTTTCGACAGCGATCTCGGTCGTCAGGGGCAACTGGTCAACCACCACGGACAGGATGTCCGCGCGGTCGCCCTCCTGATCCAGCAGTCCGAAGCTGAGTCGCGTCGGCAGCGATGTCTCCATGCCGAGGTCCACGAGGGTTGCCTGGGTGGCGGCGCCGTCGATGAGGCGCGACTCGGTGCGGGGCTCGACATCAACCTCGTAGAGCGGCGGCACGGGGCTGAATTCCAGCGACGCCAGCAGCGGGTCGTAGAACTCCACCCCGTCAGCCGATGCGCGGCTCTTGACGAGGCCGCCGATCATGCCCATCGCGTTGCC
>JBFJYU010000264.1:0-4734 GCA_041622435.1 Thermoplasmatota archaeon
GGTACTGCCAGTAGCCATCGGCACGCTGGGGAATGCATCCATATGTCGCGGCAAATTTGATGTAAGCCTCAAACGGGGCCTCAAAAAAGGAACTCTGCTTGCGGATTGCGGTCGCGAGGCTTGTTTGCGTTGCGGATCGTAGCAGACGCCGCTCGGCGCCGTGCGAATCATCAATAAGATTCCATGCCACATCGTGGTTCCCGGGGACTGCCCATACAGCGGAAGGTGGAAGATCATGCTCGGCCAGGAGGCCGGTGAGCCAACTGGCGGCCTCGGCGTATTCCGCTGCGTCCCCTTTGAACGCGATATCCCCGGTGACAAGGATACCGTCGAGGGGGCCGAAATCACGAGCCATGCGGACCGATTCGTCCGCCAGAGCGGTTCGCAGTTCACGATCGGTGTCGAGGTAATCGGGGCCCCAATCGTGGAAATGGATATCAGACAAGTGGAGGAAGGTCCGTGCCCTTCCTTGATCGGTAGCTTGCACTAGGCGGCGTGACGGCTAGCATCGGCTTAAAGCCTGGTAGTGCTGGATACTATTAGCTGCGTGGGCGCCCGTGGTCACACAGCCTCACTCGGCGGATGCCCAGGCTACGTCACAATCTCCCTCATCAACCCTTCTCGCGAAGCCATCAAAACCTCTCGGGCAACCCGCCTCCCAGTACTCATCTGAGTCCGCCAAAGCGCATTCCCATACGGGTGCCCCATCCCAACATGTACGTTGGTGCCACCACCAATGCGCGGTGCAACGTCGTAGATGAAGAAATTCATATCCTTATCAACACACGTCTGCAAACAAACCGGACCAATAATTCCCGGATTGTAGTGCTCCCGAGCAGCGTCAACCCATTGTTCTCCAAGCTTGAACACCTTGCCCAGCAGGGACTCGCGGACCGTGGCGGTATTGTGCCCGACGACGGTCATCTCGGGGATCATTTGGTGGTCCGGCAGCGTCATTTGTTGAGGCGCCGGAATCCTGACGTGGCCGTCCAGGCTGCTCTCGAACCGCCAGTCGATGCCCAGCAGTTCCAGGGGCTCGTCGCCGAGGGCCTTGTTGACGGGGCTGTAAAAGAAATTGAAATTGAAGACGGGGCCGATGATGTACTCCTCGATCCTGGCTGTTTCGAGGGCGGGCTCGTCGATCACGCCCTGCGCGATGAGCTTCTGGGCCTTGTCGTGGAACTCCTCCGTTGATGCGCAGGTGAAGAAGCCGCGCTCCAGGGGCTTCTGGGAGTGGTGGAGCTTGACGATCGAGAGTTGCTCGATGTCGTTGTAATGGTCGATCTTCTTGGGGAAGGGCATGCCGGCCTTTTCGAGCAGCCAGTAGTAATCCTGTTGCTCCTCCCGCTCCTCGCTGCGCAGGAGGTTGCGGCTGCCGATCATCGGCACCGCGAAGTCGTCCTCGCAGGCGTCGATGTCGCAGTAGCTGGTCCAGGCGCGGTTGGGCACCCACACGGCGTTGTTGTCCCTGAGTCGCTGCTGCTGGTCCGGCGCCATGACGCCGTTGTACTTCGGGTACACCCAGCAGTCGTCCACGGCGCCCCGGCGGCCGTCGGCGCTCTTCTTGAAGTACCGGCTGTAGACCTCGTGGCGGCCCTCCTGGGCGATGGCGATGTTGGGCATGCCCTCGTCGGTGGAGCCATCATACACGTCCAGGCCGCTGTGGCTGGCCACGCACGCCAACTTCAGCTTGCTCGCGTCGTAGGCTTCCACGGCGTCCTGCATGCGGGACCGCTCGATCATGCGAGGCCCCCGGGCAAGGGAGCGGTCCAGTGAGCGAAGCGAACGGACCGGGTGGTCTTGCCGGCAAAGCCGCGCGGGCTACGATCAATCATTGGCGCCGCCGACCCCGGGCTGGGTCATAGCAGTGACGGGGGCCCAGCATCCCGCCAGCCCGCGCTAACCCCGACCTGTCACCGTGATCGCCCCGTTACTGGTCACCAACTCCACGCTGGTGCGAATCGGCTTGCTCTGGAACCCGTGCGTCCGGACGTGCCGGTCGTGGCCGTCGGAGAGCTCCTCGGTATCCTGAAGATCGATCTCAACCGCCGCGTTTGAGGTGTCCGCCACCACATCGAAACCGTGCGCCTCGCCATCGTTCACGTTCAACTCAATGGCGCCGTTGGTCGTGGCCAGGTCGTAGGTTCCACTGTTAGCGGCCTCCGTGCGCACGACGATGGCGCCGTTGCGGGTGTCGAGTTGGAGATCGTCCCAACCACCCAGCGCCGTGATGGCTCCGTTGCTCGTGGTCGCATCCAGCAGGCCGCCACCGATGCCGCCCACGCCGATGGCGCCGTTGGTGGTTGCCAGCTCAAGATCCGCCAGCAAATCCCAGGGCGCGTGCAGGTGCATCGACGCGCCCTGGTCCGACGTGGCGAAGAACAGGTACAGCAACTCGCTCAAGACCCCGCCATCGACCGTGACTTCGGCCGCGAGGCCGAATCGATCGTTGTGCAAATGGTCGTCGTAGGACACATCCAAGGATTCCAGCGATCGGCGCGCCTGGTTCTCGGAGCCGGCGCGGGCCCACAGGTCCACCGCCAGGTGGACCGTGCTGTTGGACCAGCCGGTCACGTGCAGGTCACCGTTGAAGCTCTCCAAGGCCGCCTCCAGGGCCGTCGCGTTGCCGGCGCCGTTGGTGAAACCCACGCGTTGGCGCGCCAGCCACGAGCCCCCATCCTCCTCGACGGTGACGTTTCCGCCGGAGCGCAGCGCCTCCCCGTACGCCACCCAGGTTTCCGGCTCGCCCGAGGCCCCGGCGACGCTCTGGGGTTCATCGACGCAGCCGGCCAGTGCCAGGGCAAGGGCCGCGGCCACCAGGACTGGAAAGACCTTCACGAAGAAACCAGGCGCTCACAGGCCATCAGGCTTGCGGCGGCGTTGTGCGCGTTGGCAACGTCGGTCAGGCGGGGCGCGCCCGCGATCTAGCCCGCCGCGGTGATACTGCCATTGACCGTCGACAGGCGGGCGTCCAGCTTCAGGCCGATGTCATCGTAGTCGAGCGACCGCACCCGCTGCTCGGTGGGTGACTGCTGCCCCACGGGCTCAACGTCGGCGAAGTCCAGATCAACCATGCCGTTGACGGTGCTCGCCCGCACATCAACGCCCAGCGGCTGGGTCGGCGGCAGCACCTCCAACGCGATGTTGCCATTGGTCGTGAACAGATCCAGGCGGCCCTCGCCCGCGGGCCGGATCGCCACGTCCACGCCCCCATTAGTCGTCACCGCCTGCAGGTTCTCGGTGCGCAAGCCACTCACCCGGACCAAGCCATTGGTGGTGTCAAATTCCGAGTCAGCGGCAATCAACTCCTCCGGCAGCATCAGCGTCATCGACACTTCACGATCATTCCACTTGTTGCCCGCCGAACTCGCCTCGACCCAGATCGCCAGCAGTTGCCCGGAGCGCTTGTCGGTCGAATCGACGGACAGCGTTGCCAACCGTGCCCGGGCCTCCGATTCCGTGTCCGCCGCCGCCTGCAAGCTGGCCACGAACTCGTAGCTGCCGCACCGGCACGTCCCGACGCTCACGCCGCCGTTGAGTGTCGACAACCGGAGGTCGGCGAAGATCGCCTCGGCGTAGCCATTGGTCATCGTCACATCCCGGCTCGCCACGAACCGGTCGCCATCCCGCGCGACACTGACATCGCCCGTCACCCGAACCGCATCGCCGTGCGCGCCGGCCTCGGACCCGTCCAGATTGCCGCCAACGCAACCCGCCAGCAGGAGTACGACCAGCAGCAAAACCGCCTTCACACCCGGCCGATTGGGCCTCGGCCGTAAAACCCAACCGCCCCTCGGGGAGGGCGGGAGCAACCGAAACCCCAAGAAGCCCACCCGATGTGGGCGCAGCATGCGCCACGCGAGGCTCGCCCTCCTGACCGCTCCCCTGTTGGCCGCGGTGCTGGCCGGATGCACCGCTCCCGAAACGGAGGGACCCCCAGACCTGATTGGCACCTGCCCGTCCTGGATCGCGGCTCGCGACTCCGCGTCGATCGTGCAGAGCTTCTACCGCAACGAAACCAGCGGCTTCGAGGTCAAGCCGGACAAGACGGATGACCTGCGCCCGCCGCGCCTCGTCTACAACAACCACTCGCTCGACCGCTACGAGTTGACGTTCGAGGAACTCAACGCCAGCGACGCGCGCATTGTCGGGCGCGCCTTTGCCGCCGACACCGACCGCCAACTGCTGATTCGCAGCTTCCGTTCCGGCGAGTTCAACGAATTGCTGCCCCTGATCATGTTCGAAAACGAACACGTCATGGACCTCACGTATTACGTTGACCTGGCGTCGATTCGCGACGAGCCCCAGCCCAGCGCCATCCGCATGGAGTGGCAGGTGACGTACAACGTCGATGACGACACCGAAACGCCCACGGCGGCCGCGTTCAAGTACAAGGTCAACTACTGGTACCGGGTCTGCGGCCAGCCGTAACGGGGCCGCGCACGCGCACCCCGGCCGGGCCGACGCTTCAGTGGTGCGGCTCGTCCATCGCGACGTCGCCGTCGCTGACCACGATGTCACCGTTGCTCGACACCAGTTCAGCGTTGATCTGGATCGGCCGGTCGTCGTAGTCGGCGGTACGCACGTGCCGGTGGCCGTCGCCGGCCGGCTCGACATCCACAACATCGTCCAGTTCAACGACGATTTCGCCGTTGCTGGTGCCGGCGCTCACTTCGTAGCCGTACGCGGAGCTGCCGTTGACTGCGAGGACCACGTCGCCGTTGCTCGTGGCCA
>JBFJYU010000265.1:0-4640 GCA_041622435.1 Thermoplasmatota archaeon
CGGGCGGTGGGCCGCGACGACAGGGACTGCAGCTGTGGCATTTCGCATCGTTGTATTTGTCGTACGGATCACCGCGCTGGGGGCGGCCGCCTCAGTGTTGTCGATCCCCAATGCCTCCGCCACGTGGGCGTCAGGCCTGGCAATGGCAGCGTTCTTCCTTGCGCCCGGCTTGTTCTGGTTTTCGTGGCAACTGCGGCGCGAAAAGGTTGCTCGGCGGAGACTATTCCACGAAGTGCTGGCCGCAGCGACGTTTGAAGCCGACTTGCAGGAGCACCACGTGTTCGCCGCAATCATAGCAGCGGCTGTTCCCCTTGGCACGCTCGGCCGCCACGACACAATTTGGAACCTGGCTGAGCAGCTTGGTGTCTCTTCTGAGCAGACTTACGGCGCCGCCCGCGATGCTACATCCCCCTGAACTAAATCATTGACGTGCCCGTTCGGAAAATCCCCGACACCTTCCGGCATTTGATTTGCCAGGGCCGCGCATACGCAGGTATGACCTTCCAGTCTCGGGGCGCCGCCTTCGCGGTTGTCCTGCTCTTGGCCGTGGGAGCCGCGGCTGCCCAGTCGCTGACGGCCGGAGACATTGACGACCACCTGAACTGGAGCCAGTACCTGTCGTACCTGGACCGGGCGGCGCGGGACGAGGCCCTGCCGGACCTCTCCTTTGCCGATCGGATCACGTTGCGCCTGGAGGACTCGGCGGGGGATCCGCTCAGTTACGCCCGCGTCACCATCGCGGGGGGCCAATCGGGCGGGGACGTGGTTCGCTTTGCCGGCAGCGATGGCATCGTGCGGCTGCTGCCGGCCGTGGACGGGTTCCCGGCGTCGGGGACCCTGTCGCTGCGGGTCGCCAGCGGCGGCACCTCGCAAACGTACGAAATCGACGCAGCGTCGCTGGGAGCCAGCCGCGAGGCGACGCTGCGCTTGGAGACGACCCGGGCGCTGTCCACGGCCCTGGATCTCATGTTCGTCATCGACACCACCGGCAGCATGGGTGACGAGCTGGAGTACCTGACGAGCGAGTTGGAGGCCATCATCGCAGGCGTGGCGGCGGGCCAGGCGGCCAACCTGGACATCCGGATGGGCCTGACGGTCTACCGGGACACCCAGGATGAGTACGTGGTTCGCGAGTTCGGCTTCACGGGTGACGTGGCGACGATGCAGGGCTGGCTCGCCGACCAGAGCGCCGGCGGCGGTGGCGACTACCCGGAGGCCATGGAGCAGGGCCTCGCCCGCGGCCTGGCGGCCGAGTGGCGCGGCGCGTCCACGGCCAAGTTGCTGTTCCTCGTTGCCGACGCGCCACCCCACACCCAGAACTACGACCGGTTCATCGACCAGGCTCTCGCCGCCCGCGCGGCCGGCATCCACATCTACCCGCTGGCCGCCAGCGGCGTCGCTGACTCGGCCGAGTACCTGATGCGCGCCGCCGCCGTCATGACCCAGGGCCGGTACCTGTTCCTGACCGACGACTCGGGCATCGGCAACCCCCACGCCGAGCCCCGTATCGCGTGCTACGTCGTGACCTCGCTCAGCGACCTTCTCGTTCGCATCGTCGCCAGCGAGCTGGCCGGCAGCCGCATCGAGCCAACCCAGGCGGACATCGTCCGGACCGTTGGCCGCTACGACATGGGCGTTTGCCTGGACGACCCGGTCGAGCAACAGCAACAGGATGGCGGCGACGGCGACGGGGCCAGCAAGACTGGAAGCGAATCCGACCACGCCTCGGCCCCTGAAACCGGCGCGACTTCCGCAAGTGGCGGCGCCGCAGACGGTGCATCGGGGGAGGCCTCGGACGACGGCTTCGGCGGGCCCGCCCCGAGTCCGCCGGGCGGCCCAGCTGGGGACGCCGAATCGACCGACACGCCGGGCCTGGGGCCGATGGGGGTCCTGGCGGCCCTTGCCGTCGCCGCCGTTGCCGGGCTGCGCCGCCGCCACTAGCGATCGGGTTGACGCTTCGCAACGGTCATCGGCCGGCGACGCGTGGCACCCGCGTGGAGATCACCCTCGCCGACGTTCAGGCGGCAGCCGACCGCATCGGCGATCGCATCCGCAGGACGCCGGTGGTACCGTTCGACGGCGCTGCGGCCGTGCTGCTGAAGCTGGAGAGTCTCCAGCGAACGGGGTCGTTCAAGGTGCGCGGGGCCCTCAATGCGGTGCTCGCGGCGAGCGACGCGCAGCTCGCCGGCGGGGTGTCCACGATCAGCGCCGGCAACCACGGCCTGGGTCTGGCCACGGCGGCCGCCGAGCGCGGTGTGTCCTGCACCGTGTACGTTCCCGACCATGCCGTACCTCGAAAGGTGGCGGCGATGGAGGCGGCGGGCGCCCGCGTGGTGGCGCGACCCCACGCTGAACTGGCGAGGATCATCGCCTTGCAGGACGCCGGGGACGGATCGCTCTTCATCGGCCCCTTCGCCCACCGGCACGTGGCGGCCGGCCAGGGCACGGTCGGTCTGGAGCTGGCGGCCCAGGCGCCCAGCGCCAAGACGGTGCTGGTTCCAGTCGGTGGGGGCGGCATCAGCCTCGGCGTTTCCACCGCTATCCGGGGCCTTCTCCCCGACGCCCAGGTGTACGGTGTCACCGCCCGCTTGAGCCCGGCGGTCCGCCGCGCATGGGAAACCGGCCGCATCGAAGCGGTCAAGCCCACAAGCGTCGCCGACGGCCTCGGCGCGCCGATCGCCGATGCCGGAGTCGTGGCCGCGCTGAAGCGCCGCCTGGCCGGGTTACTCGTCGTCGATGATGATCAGATTCGTGCGGCGATGCGCACGCTTGCCCTGGAAGCGGGAGTCGTCGCGGAACCAGCCGGCGCGGCCGCCGTGGCCGCCGCCATGGCCGAGCCAGGCTTGCCCGGACCCGTCGCGTGCGTGGTGACCGGGCGCAACGTCGATCCCGCGTTGCTGGCCGAGGTCGTGGCTCGCGGCTAGCTGAAGATTCCGACGTACACACCGTACAGGATCGAAAGAACCCCCCAGTAGCCGGCGCCCAGGGCCCACGCGACCATCTTCTGCTCCTCGAAGAACCGCGTCACCAGAGTGGGCCCCACGAAGAACCCGAGCCAGCACGTGAAGCCGAGGATTGCGCCCTTCATCGGCGGCGCGTACGCCTCCGGCGCGTCGGTGGCCCAGCCGAACAGGAACCACAACAGGGTCGTTGCCAGCGCGGCGCTCGCCATGCTGACCATGTAGCCGGGCATTGCCGACGCCTGCTTCGCCTTCAGCTCCTCCTCCGAAAGGTTGCCCCAGCCCACGGCTTTCATCCAGATCTTGCCGAAGATCGGGCCATACCACAGCATACCGACGATCATGTTCGTCGCAACGGCGCAAAGAATGGCCCACAGCAAACCCAAACCCATGCGGCCGCCAACGGCGGATCGGCCTTAAGGGCCGTGAGGGGGCGGGTGGCGGTACCGTGCGGCCTCGGTTCCGCTGGAATCTACCCTGGAACGCGACCGCTCCAGGCGTGGCTCCAGGCGTGGCGCGCTGCCGTGCGGTCTAGCCTGACAACGACTTTCACCGCCCCCAGGCATGAACCCCACAATATGAGCAGCGAACCCGGCCTCTCCGTGGGAGACGCGGCTGAGGCCATCGGCCGCGCGTCCGCATTCACGGTGCCGGCGCAGCGGCGCGCCGAGGGCGTGACCATTCTCGTGTGGGGCCTCATCAGCACCATCATCCTGCTGCTGAACGTGATGTTCTCCGACCTGTACGGGTTCATGCACCGAGGCGGCTGGCGCGAGGTCGTAGCCGGATGGTACTGGGCCCCCCTGGCGCTGCTGGGAGTCATGGCAACCATCGCGGTCTGGCGCATTGCCGAGGTGTCAGCCCGCGTCCCCGCCGGCCGCCGCCGCTCCTGGAAGTTCCTGGTATCGGCCGCCGCCGCCATGGCGGGCCTGACGGTTCTCCTGCTGATCGGCACCCCTGTGGGCCAAGCCGGTTTCGCCGTGGCATCGGTGGGGCTGATCTGGCTGGTCATCGGGACCTTCGACCTGACGCACGCCACGCCCACGGGCCGCCGCTCGATCCTCCTCGTCGGCTCCGCGATTGTGCTCGCCGGCGTCATCTACGGCCTCATGATCGGCAGCAACAACGACCTCGGTTGGCGCTACTTCAGCCGTGTCGCGACGCCCGTTGCTGGCGGTGTGCCCACCTTGGTCGGCTTGTGGCAGGCGCTGCGGAGCTGACGTGGCCGAAACCCTCGACCCCATCATCCACCAGCAAACCCGCTTGCAGATCATTTCGGCCCTGTACCGCAACGGTCGAGCGTCCTTCACGGACCTGCGTGATGGCCTGGGCCTCACGGCCGGCAACCTCGCCAGCCATGTGGGCCGACTGGAAGCTTCGGGTTACGTGCGCAGCCGCCGGCGGCTTTCCATGGCCGGCCAGGAGGTCCATTACGTCATCACCAGCACCGGCGTCCAGGCGTTTGATGCGTACACCCAGGGCCTCCAGCAACTCATCGCGAGCGCAACGGCTGGTTTGCCACGCAAACAATGACCACAGCCATACCCGGCGGCGGATGTATCCGGTTGCCGCGGCCCCGCGGCGCGGTGAAAACATGCAAACCAGCAAGAAAATTCTCCTGATGGCTGTGGCCATCGGACTGCCTGCCTTCGTCTTGACGCCCGGCGCCCCCGTCGGACA
>JBFJYU010000266.1:0-4602 GCA_041622435.1 Thermoplasmatota archaeon
GAGGAAGCTGCGGCCCGCGCCCGCGCGGTCACGAACCAGTCGCAGCGCGCCGACGCGGTCGCCTTGTGGCTGACGCGTCTCCAGGGGCCGTCGAGCCACGACGACTACATCGGCTCCCTGACGCGTGCCGGCCTGGAACGCGCTCGCGCCGAGAAGGAGGTCATTCGCATGCTTGCCTGCGACGTGGTCTATGAACCCCGCGCCGGTTTCTACGAGGCCCTCGGCGCCTGAACGCGTGGCGCCTCTTGGGAGACGACCGCTTCTATCCCTGCTTCTCGACCGGCTCGCCCGGCTTGGGGTCGGACGTCGTGTCGCCGTCGCTCTGGCCGGCGTCGCTTGGCTCCGAAGCCGGCTCGCCTGCTGGTTGGCCGGCGTCGCGGACATCGACCATGTCGGCCTCCAGGCGCACCATGGATCCGCGCACGTCGGCCGTGGCGCCCTCGGGGGCATCGCTCGACTTGCCCGAGGCTTTCCCGCCGCTCTCGGACGGCTGGGCCGACCACTCGGGCTTGGCCTTGGCGGCCGTGCCGAGGCGCTGCTCGCGGCGGCGGTCGCGGCGCACCTGGTCCCTGATCTCGGGGGGCACGACGTTCTCCAGGATGCGGTGGATCGTGATGGCGACCAGAATCGAACCGTAGGCGAGGCTGCCGACGGCAGGGAAGTAGGAGACACCCGGACCAACGGGGCCCCACAGCCAGTACATGCCGAGGATGGGCATTTGGAGCAGCGAGCCGACCACGAGGGCTTGCCAGAGTCGCCCCTGGGAGGTGTAGTGCCCGACCCAGACGCCGGTGGCTCCGTGGGCAAAGGCCGCGCCCATGGGTAGCATCGCGATCAGCAGGAAGGCGCGGATCCATAGGCCGTCGACGGGGCGCTCAAGGAGTCCCGATCCCTGCAAGCTGAGGGCCACGAACAGCAGCCCCAGGATGGCTCCCATTCCGAGGCCGAGGGCCGCCCCGTAGTAGGGCGTGTCGCGCCGGGTGCGGTACCCGCGGCTGCCTAGCACCACGACCTTGGATGCCGTTTCGAGGACGGAGTAGCCGAAGACGAACATGATGAACGCCGTGCCGGCGCCCGCGGCCTCCTGGAACGAGGGCCGGTTGAAGCCGAACACCAGGGTTTCCAGGGCCATGATGAACAGGCCCACGAAGAAACCGACAATCAACGAAAAGAACACTCGGCCGTCGTCGAAGTAGTCCTCGTACCGCTTGAGGAGATACCACAGCATCCCCATGGCGGGCACGATCGTGACCAGGGATGCGACGAAGGTGGGGGAGACCACGGCCGGGCCGACGCGGGCGGCGTAAAAAACCGTCCGGCCGGCCCGTTGTCCGCTCGGCTTCGCTACTGCGGGCAGATCCGTTGGACCGTGACGACGATGCTCTTGCTCGCCGACGCGCCCTCGTTGTCGGTCACGCGCAGGGTGATCGTGTGCGCCTGCGACGCTCCGCAGGTGTCGGCGACGCCGAGGCGGACTCCCGCCACGCTGGCTCCCGTGCCGACGGTGGCGGGCGCGCCGGTGCCGGTTTGCACCGTCCACACCAGCGCCGAGCCGGCCAGCGTTCCATCTTCTGGGTCGCTGCCGCTGCCAGCCAGGTTGACCAGCGTGTAGGGCCCGGCGGCGTCCTGCTGATCCGCCACTCGGCTGCCCGCCGATGGGCTCGTGAGGGTCGCCGTGGGCGGCGTGTTGGTCGCCTGCACTGAGACGGTGATGCTCTGCGAGGCGCTGCACTCGCCGCTGGAGGCGCTGAGCGTGATGCGGTGAACCCCCGGCTGGAGGGTCACCTGGGCGCTCAGGCCACGGGCCAACTCACCTTGCAAGCTGCTGGTCCACACCCATGCCAGCGACGGCAGTCCGGAGCAGGGGGTGCCCGTTGGAGGCTCCGACGCGCCGAGGGTCAGGGTCCGGCTGGGGTCGTGGGTGCCCCCGTCGGCCGGGCTCGTGATGGACACCGTCGGCTGGGAACTCACGGTGAAGTGCGTGATGTCCTCGACGCGGGTGCCACAGGCGTCGTGGGCTACGATCTGCACCTCGTGGGCGCCGGCTTGCAGGTTGCTGCGGGAGAAGCTGTATTGCGTCGACAAGTCACCGGCCAGGCTGCCGAACCATTGCACGGACACGGGCTCCGCGGCGGTTCCCCCCACCGCGAAGGGCACGCTCTGGCCGAGTGCGTAGAGCGACCCTTCGGTTGGGCTGGTGATGAAGATGTCCGGTTCGTTGGGGCACAACATGGATTTGATGGCGCCAAAGGCGTTGACCGTGCGGGGCACGAACGCGTCGGGGCTGCTGTGTGCCGTCTGGCGAAGGATCGCTTCCACGCCGTCCGGGTCGAGCCCGGGATCGACCGCCCAGATCAGCGCTGCCACGCCGGCGGCAAAGGGCGTTGCCGCGCTGGTGCCGCCGCCTGTTCCAGCCGAGGCCGCGCCGGGGGTCGACCAGTACAGCGGCCACGGCGCGAAAAGGTCCACCGTGCCCGGCAGCGAGTTGATGATGAGGGCGTCCTGCGGCAGCGCCTGGCCCCACGCGGGCACCCAGGGCATCGCGAGGTTGGAGCCGGACTCGCTGTCCTTGAAGTAGCGATTTTTGCTGTTGAAGCCCAGCCCGCCGACGCAGACCACGGCCTCGAACTCGCAGGGAACCATGTGGAGTTGCTCCTGGCACAGGGTCCAGGACAGGAAGGAGCCGCACGCGAATTGGTCGAGGTTGCGGTTGTGATTGTGCGCCGCCGCGAAGATCAGCAGGCCGGCGTCGCGGTACTCTTGCATCTTGCCGCCGACACCCTTGACCTCCTGGTGCCAGGCGGAGTTGTCCGACAGCACCCCTGTCACGTACCAGCCGTAGCTCATGCTGGCGATCTTGATACCGTGCTGCACGGCGGCGTCGAGCGCCTGGAGGGTCTGGTCAAGGCTGTAGTCCATGTGGACCAGCAGCAATTCGGACACGGGCCCACCGGGGCCGGCCACGCCGAAGCCATTGTCCGCGACACCGAAGCCCACCTTCGCCACGAGGTCGCCGTGGCGGCCGTCGCCGGGGTCGCCCCCGTTGAGCGGATTGACATCGTTGACGAGGGGCCAGCCCAGGTGGAGCGGGTAGTCGTCGTCAGGGAAGAAGTCCTTGTCCACGAGCGCCACGGGCACCTTGTTCTCCAGCCGATCGGTTCGCTCCAGGGCTTGCCACGCCGGAAACACGCCGATGTCGGCTGTGCTGCCGTCGCGCATGTAATACCAGTTCGAGGCGTCCTGATCGTAGCCCTGGCCGCTGCCGTTGGGGAACTCGAGGCTGCGGCCATCGAGGAACGTCTGCTGCGGCGCCTGCAAGTGGTTCAGCGCCGGCTCGCCAACCCAGTTGGGGGACACCGAGAAGCCACCCACCGCCGCGTCGGCGTAGAGCGCCATCAGCGCCAAACCGTCCTCGCTCGAAAAGCGCAGGTGAACCTCCGGTTCGCCGCCGCCCGGGCGAGCATCCGGGTTGGGCGCCGCAGCTTGGGCCGCAGACAGCAGCCGGACCAAGTCGTCTGGTCGCTCGTGACCTGGCCGCAACAGGATCGTCAACTCGTAGCCGGGCGTCGCAGTCGAAGCGGCGCCGGGCGCGGGCCGCAGGATGACCATGATCTCGTCGCCCACCGCCGCCATGGGTACAATCTCGATCGCCTCGGTTCGGGCGCGTTCCAGAATGAACTCCAGGTCGCTTTGGCCAGCCGCCGGGCGCAGCAGCACCATGACCTCGTCGTCCGGCTCGGGCAAGGCGCCAGGTGCGGGCCGCAACAGGATCATGATCTCATCGCCCACGGTGGCGGAATCGATGATGATCCAATCCTTGTGTTCCGCCGACGCGCCAGCGCCGTTGAGGCGCTTGAGTTGGCTCATCAGCAGATCCTGGGCCGGCGTGCCGACCTGCCACGGCGTGTCCCGTGCGCGGTTGGCCGTCTCAGCATGCAGGTCCGGGAAGCGAACCAAATGGTACGGTGTGCCGGCCGCGACGCTGCTCGATGTCGGCGCCGATGTCGACCCCGACGTCGACGGCAACTGCGAGGTCGGCGCTGACGCCCGCGCCGCCGAGCTGTAAACCAATTCGGCCCCGTACGCGCCCATGAAACGCTGCAATTCGGCGTCATCGCCAAACAGAAGCAACTCCGAGGCCACGAAGTCGGATGGAACGCCGGCGCGATCGACCACACGGGCCACGACGCGCGTGGGCCCGTCCGCAGCGGCCGTCCCGGCCAGGGCGGCAACGCGAGGGACGATCGAGCGGTCCACGCTCAAATGGTCGTCCCTCGGCCGCGAAGTCATGCTCACCAGCCGTCCGGCGTCGTCGTACGTCGCCTCCATGACCTCGTCAGAGCCATCGGAGTCGTCGTCACGGGGCGACGGCGAAAAGCAGCCCGCCGCAAACAAGCCCACAACGACTACGGCGGCGATCAGGGGCCGCCGTAGCCGTCCTTGCGAAGCTTGCACTGCGGCTGACTGCATACAACGCCGTTTCCCGCCAGCACGCATGAACCTGAGCGCGGCGGCCATATCCTTGGGACGGCCCTGGGAGCGACCGCCCCCCACGGACCTGTGAGACCGGAGCGTTGCCACTGCCCATTCTTAAACGGCATC
>JBFJYU010000267.1:0-4600 GCA_041622435.1 Thermoplasmatota archaeon
TGGGCCTCGGCGTATCCCTGCAGCAGGGGCAACTGGTTCAGGAAACCGCCATCGCCCTCGAAGGCCGGCTGGGCCGCCAACTCCCCCAGGTCGGCTTTCCACAACTGCTCGATCGTGTGGATGCCGCATGCCTTGAGGCGCTCGGCGCGGCCCTCCTTGATCATCGGCAGATCGGTCAGCGCGCCGTTTGGCTGGGGCTCTAACAACGAGCGGCCTACCGTGGCTGAAGTGTAAAAACGCCAGTGGTCCGGCGCGCGCGGCCCGACCGACCGCCCCACGCCGCCCTTGGAGCCAGCACGCAAGCTGCCAGTATTTTTTTCTCGCCAAGGACATACCATGTGTGCCGTCTTGGCGCCGCGAGGAGTTGCCGATGCGTTGGCTGGCACTACCGACCGGTTTCCTAACGCCGCCGCGACCAGGCCTTGACCACGCCGCCGGCGCGCCCCAAGCCCTTGCTGCCGCCGTGCAGGAACGTCATGCCGTCGTCCATCAGCTTCTCCAGGGACTCATCGTACGGGTAGTACCACGGGCTGCGCCGGCGCCGCGCGGGTGCACGATTGGTGTGCTTCCACCTTGTCACCGCCTCCAGGCCCAGTTCACCGTGGCTGGCGCCGATGCCGCTCTGGTTCCAGCCGCCCCAGGGCGCCTCGGGCGCCGCGTAGGTGTACAGGCAGTCGTTGCACGTCACCGAGCCGGCCTTGATGCGCGCCGCCACGGGACCCACGGCGTTGCGGGGCCCCCAGACGCTCGCCGACAACCCGAACGTGGTGTCGTTGGCAAGGCGAACGGCGTCGTCGGGGCCGTCGTGGGGCATCACCGGCAGCAGCGGGCCAAACGTCTCGTCGCGCATCACCGACATGGTGTGGTCCACGCCCGAGATGACGGTGGGCTCAACAAAGCGCGGCCCCAGGTCGTCGCGGACATGGCCGCCGGCCAGAATCGTCGCGCCGCTCTTCTCAGCGTCGCGCACTTGCTCCATCACGCGCTTGACGGCGGCCTCGTTGATCAGGGGGCCCATCTGGACGCCCTCCTCCAGGCCGTGGCCCAGTCGCAGCTTGCCAGCGCCGGCCACCAGCGCATCCAGGTAGGCCTGCTCCTCGGCGCGCGGAACATACAGTCGCTCCACGGCGGCGCAGGTCTGGCCCGCGTTGGTGAACGCGCCCCACAGCGCCCCGTCCACTGTGAGGTCGAAGCGCGCGCCATCCAAGACGACCATCGGGTCCTTGCCGCCCAGTTCGAGCACCAGCGGCGTGAAGCGGTCGACGTGTTCCCGCGCCACCGCCTGGCCGGTCGCCACGCTGCCGGTGAACAGAAGGCCATCCACGTCGCTCTGGGCGACCGCCTTGCCAACGGTGCCGGCGCCGTGGACGATGTGCAGTACATCCTCGGGAACGCCGGCGTCGTGCAGCGCGTCGGTGAGCCACTGTCCGATGATCGGCGTATGCTCGGACGGCTTGAACACGACCGTGTTGCCGACCACCAGCGATGGCAGCAGGCCGGCCGCCGGGATGGAGAGCGGGTAGTTCCACGGCGCAATGACGCCGACGACCCCCAGGGGCTCACGGCTCACCGTCGAGGTGCGGTCGGCCAGCAGCGGGTTGCGCAGCCGGAAGCGCTTGGCTCCCAGCAGGGGCGCTGCGTGCTTGGCCAGATGACGCGCCGTCTGGAGCGTCGTGAAAACGTCGGCCATGCGTGCCTCGGCCAGCGGCTTGCCGCTTTCCCGCGACACCAGCCGGCAGGCCTCGTCGCGGCGCTCCAGCAGCAGCGCCTCGAAGGAACGCAGGATGTCGGTGCGCTCCGACAGGGGACGGGCCGCCCACTCCGGCTGAGCCGCCCGCGCGGAATCGATGGCCTGGCGAACCTGGCTGGCCGTCGCGACGGGAACCTCTCCGACGAGTTCGTCATTGCCGGGATCGGTCGACTTCAGGGTGGCCACGGCGTCGCAACGGGGGTTCGCTTCAAGAACACTGGGCCGGCCCCGTGCCGCACGGGCCGCTCGGCCGCATCTGACCCGCCGACCACCGCGCCGCGAAGCTCAGCGGCGCCGAGGAGCGGTCACCACGAGCCCCAGCACGGCAAGAACGACCACGGCGACGAGGATGATCGCCAGGGCGGCAAGCAACAAGGGCAGCCCCTGGAGCAGAGGCTCCCGTCCGCCTTCGACCGTGCCGCTGGTGCTTTGTTGTCCGGCGGCCGCGTCGCCGTCGGATTCACCGTTGGAATGAGTGTCGGAGTCGGTGTTGGAAGCCCCGCCCCCGGAATTGGAGCCCGCGTCTGCGGAATCTGCGGATTCGCCATCCCCGGACGTGTTGGGCTCGTCGCCCGCCGACTCGTTGCCTGCGTCGTCTGCGCCATCGTTGGAGCCTGTGCCGGACCCGTCATCTGCGGTGTCCGGTGCGTCGCCGCTGGCCGTCTGGTTGCCGTCGGAATCGCCATCGGCCGGTGCCGTCGCATCCGACCCGCCAAAGGTGGGCCGGACGTCGTTGAACGTGCCGGTCTCGTCGCAAGCGTCGGCGGCGGGCCGCGTCTGGCTCATCGACAGGGCAAGGGGTTCGGAAACCGACTCGTGGCCGCCTTGGTCCCGGGAGACGACCCGCACTTCCTCGACACCCGTGTCAAGGCGCACGTCGGCGGAGTGGTCGTGCTCGCCCTCGCCCGCCACCGAGGCCACGCGGTTGTCGGGACGCACCTCGAACCCGGCAGGCCCGGCGTGGACGGCGTACCGGGAGATGTCATGAACCGTCGGCGACCACCAGCGAACCTCGTCCCGGCTGGCCGACAGCACCGTGGGTTGCCCGGGCGGCACATCGGTCGTCTCGAAGCGGACGTGGGCCCCGATCGCCCAATCGTCGGCGTAGCGGACGAGTTTGGCGTAGTAACTGAGGCCGTCGCACAGCGCGCCCAGGGTCACGTCGCCGGCAGCGCCGCCGCTACCGTGCAGAGCTTCCCCGCTCGTCCACGCGAGATGGTGACCCGTCCAGTCGGCGTGGCCATCCCACGAGATACGCGCGTGATCCGATTCTGGCTCGATGAGCACGTGCGCCGGCGGCGGGGCGGTGTGGCCGATCACGACGAGCGCAGCCGCTGCACGATTGCCTTGGCCCACGGCGTCGAAGGCCTGCACGCCGCCGTCGTAGCGGGCCAAGAATTCGCGGCCGGGGCCGGGCGCCGCATCGCATGTTTCCCATGCGGTTCCGATGAAGAACACGCCGGGCTCAGCCTCCTCAACGACGATGCGGATGCTCGCCCCATCCGGCACCTTGGCACGGGTCCACTCGCCAAACAGCGGCGCGTCATCGTCGGCGGCCTTGATCGTGCGCAGGACCAATTCTTCTTCAACGAAAACGGACACGCGCAGGTCCGCGCCCGTCCAGTCGTCGCTACAGCCCAGGTTGTCCGCTGAAACGACGTTGATGGTCACCTCGTGGTCCTGCGCCACGCCGGGGATGGCGAGGATCAGGAGGATGGCGAGCAGCAAGGGGGCGCGCATCATGGGCCAGTGGAACCGTCCCGTAAACCTCTGTCGCTTGTGCAACGGCGCTTGCCGTCAAGGCGGCGTGCGGCAGCCCGGCGAACCCAAAGATCCGCCAATCGGCGAACCCTCCAGGCGCAGGCAGGCTGTTGGAGGCTTGCTCCAGCCGCCTTAAGGCGCCGCGCACGCCGTAGCGGCCATGCGTCGATGGATACCCCTGGCGGTCCTCGCTGCGGCGGCCGGCGGGGCGCTTGCGATCACCCTGGCCGATGGACCGGCCGAGGGCCCGGATGAATCCGTCCAGCGGGTCGTTTGGCGCATGGACGGAACCGTGACCCACGAGGACCGCTGGTGCGGCTCGTGCCATTACGACCAGGAGCGCATGTGGCAGGCGACGTGGGAGCGAAGCGGATCGCAGTGGAACTTGAACGTCACGCCCGCCTACCGCGGCGTCAGCTTGCTCTATGTCCAGGCGGCCCAGGAGGAGCCGGTCCTATGGGCGTCGGGCGAGCAGGTGCACGACTGGTCGCCAGCCGATGCGTGGACCCAAGCCTTCGAGGTTCCGCGGGGCGCGGGCGGGCTGCTTGCGCGGGTCCACGCGGAACCCGAATTCATGCTGCCGGGCGGGGCGATGGCGGACCGCGCGACGGAGCTGGTTCTGGTTGCCCCGGACGGCACCCGCCACGCGGCCGCTGGCCCCGAGGACGACCTGAAGCTGCTGGTCGTCGCCGACCCCGCTCCGGGGGCCTGGCAATTCGAGGCCCGGCTGACCGACGCGGCCAACCGTTCGGCCATGGGTCGCGCCTGGATTGAAGTCTTGGGAGAGGAGGTGGCCAGCGGGGCGGCATCCTTCCCGTTCGCCGCCGGGCCCGATGGGCGCCCCCCGGACACCCTGCTGCGGGTGCGCCCCTACCACGACCATCACCTCGACGAGGATTCGGATTGGGATGAGCACGATGTCGCGCCAGCCCGCGAGGCGTTCACTGCCCTGCGGGGGCCGGCCCCGGACCCGGCCCCACCGACAGAGGCCGAGGTCGAGGCCGCGTGGAACGGCAATGATGCGGTCGTCTTTGGCGAGCAGAACATCACCCATCTTGGGATCTACCGCGACGAGCCAGGCCATCACCA
>JBFJYU010000268.1:0-4584 GCA_041622435.1 Thermoplasmatota archaeon
CCCCTGGCCGGCTTCATCGTGGCGGTGCCGGTGGTCATCATCGGCGCGGCCCTCACGGGAACGTACGCCGTCGAGGTGCCGGAGTTGGCGTCCCCGGAGATTGACCCCTTTGGTGATTATAGCCTCGAGCGGCAGGACTTCGACACGGCAATCCTGACCTTCAGGGGCCTCCCCAACGATCAGGTGCGTGTCTACACGTACGCGCTGACGGCCCCGGACGAGGACGATTGGCAGGTCCAGCACGCCGCCGTCATTACGCTGGAGGACGGCGAGGTCGTTCGGCAGGAAAAGACCAGCCAACTGACGGCCAGCGAGTCGCGGCAGTGGACGCTCGAAGTGCCCGCCAACGCCACCAAGGCCGTGGTGACCCTGACCTGGGACGATGGCCTCGTCGAGTTCGGCGACCCGCTGCTCGTCATGCTGCTGGACCCGTTCTTCGACAACGACCGCTACCTGACGCATCCGACGTTCTTCGCCGGCTGGGTCGGCCTGCTGGTCACCGGCATCAACCTGCTGCCGGCGGGCCAACTCGACGGCGGCCACGTCGCGCGGGCGGTGCTCGGGGACCGCATGCGTCTGGCCGCGTACCTGGCCATGGGGATGCTCCTGTACCTGGGCTTCACGTTTGGCAGTTGGCTGCTCATGGCGGCCTTCATCCTGATCATGGGCCTCCAGCACCCGCCGCCCCTCAACGACCGCACCCAGCTCGACGTGAAGCGCAAGGTGCTGGCTGGCGTCGTGTGGGCCGTCCTGATTCTGACGTTCGTGCCGCGCCCGGTCATCATCTAGCGCAGCACCTATCGGCGCATCGAGCGGCCGCGGCGGTGGGGTTGCGCGTCGCCGCCCTCCTGGCGCAAGCCAACCATGACGCCGGCGAGGACCAGCAGGATCCCGACGCCTAGTAGCGCGTAGCTCTCGAGCAGGACAGAAAAGCGCAGGAATCCCAGGCCCGATAGGCTTGCGGCGATCCCGGCGAGGAGGCTTTTCAGGAACATCAGGTCAACTTCGGCCGCGATTCCTCATAACCCCGATGGCCAAAGTCTAAATGATACCTGATCCGGCGGCCGGTTGGCGGGGTCTGCGGCGCCCCGGCGGCCGTCGGATTCTTACGAGGGAGAGGCCCGCTGTGGGACTTTTGGGCTTGATCCGCCAAAGGACGCGAGGCCCAAGGTTGCCAGCGCGATGCCACCCGCGAGGACCGGGTAGCTCTCGAACGAAACGGACGCCTGGACAAGTGCAAGTCCGGCCGCGACGCCGGTGATGGAGGGGAGAAGGCCCGTGAAGCTCATGATAGGAAAAGGCTCAGAACTCCTATTTACCCTGCTTGGTGAAAGGTTGGAATGATGAGCCTCAAACTCGACGACGTGCGAGCCTTCGTGTTCGACCTGGACGATACGCTCATCAACTGGCGCTCCGCCGAGCGCGCCGCCTTCGAAACCACGGTGACGGCCCACTTGGCGCCCGAGGGCGTGGACCTTGAGCGGGCCGACCACCACTACCAGCGGGTCCTGCACGAGAACTTTGCCGCCTTCCGGCTCACCGGGCGCTGGTGGTACGCCCGCGATCGCCTGGAACGCTTGCTGCAACTGCTGGGCCTCGACGGCAAACTGGACACCGGCTCGCTGGAAACCACCTTTCGATCCACGGTCGAGCGGAACGTGGACCTGCTGCCCGGCGCCGAGGAGCTGCTGCAACAGGTGCGCGCCGCCGGCCACCGCGTGGCCCTACTCACCAATGGGCCCGCGCCGTTCCAACGCGAGAAGTTCAGCCGGCTCGGTATTGACGAGCACTTTGACTACGTCGCCATCAGCGGCGAGACGGGGCACTGGAAGCCGGAGCCCGCGGCGTTCCATGATGTCCTTGCGCGGCTGGGACTCGCCCCCCACGCCGCCGCGATGGTCGGGGACAGCTTCCATTTCGACATCGCACCCGCCAGCGAGCTCGGCTTCCAGACCGTGTGGATGGACACCCACGGCGAGGCGGCCGACCCGGCGCAGGGCAACCATGCCCACGGTGCTCCGGTGAAGCCGGACGTCGTCGTGCCCGACCCCGCGGCGCTGGCAGCCCTGCTTCGGGCCTGAGGCCGGCGCCGGGCGCCGGGCCCTGGGTCGCCGCGCTGGCGGTGCCTGGAGGCCGCTACGTTGTCGGACGCCAGCGGCGCCAGTGCGCCTTGAGCGGCCGCCAGGAGTGGATCGTGTGCGCGAAAACCAGCACCGTGAAGGCGATGCTGGGCCACGTGTGCCAGTACTTTGCGACGTACTTCAGGCTCGTCGATTTGGTGTCAAAGTACAGCAGCGGGAAGCCGCTCACATTGGCCACGATGGCCGCCGGCAGAAGCGCGAGGTCCACGCCACGCTGGGTTGCGGCGCGGCCAGCCCAGCGCGGCGTCGGCGCCGGGCGCGAGGCCCAAGCCGTCCTCCACCGCACCGCCAGCCACACCAGGTACGGGACGCCCGCCAGAACCAGCCACGTGTACAGCGTCAGCAAAATGTAGTTGCCCTCAACGATCAGGCGCGCCCCCAGCGGCGACCAGGTCAGCCCGATGGCAACCAGTGTGGCGCCCAGGAGTCCGTCGTGCAACAGGCGAAGGCCGGGGCGGGCCCGCAGACGCCGCCAGAAGCGCATGAAGGCCAACCGGTTGATCCAGAAGTGAGCCAGGAAAAACGTCAGGGCGAACCAGCTCCAGGCGATGTGCCACCACTTCGCCCAGTCCTTGAGTTCCCACGCCTTCAGGTCTGCCTTCAGGTACAACAGCAAGAAGCCGCTCGCGATGGCCAGCAGGCTCGTCACGGCGACGCCGAAGCCCAGGAAACGTCGCGACTCAACGTGCAGCCGCCACGTGAAGAGCACGAAAAGCAGCGCCAGGGCAAGGCTGGCGTTGTGGTGCCACACCGGCACCCCAAGGCCCGGGGACACGGGCGGCAGCGCTGTTACAACCAACAGCACCGCCTGAATCACCGCAGCCGCAAGGACCGCCGCGCCCCGTCCCATCCCGTCGGCGACCGGCGCCATTCGGATAGCGCTTGCGCCACCAGGTCCGCGCCCGGCGGCAGCCTCCGCAAAGGACTCATACGGTATCCGGCACTGCCGGGGCCAGCATGCAGACGTACCCTGTCCGGCGCGGCCACGTGGCCGGCACCGACCTCAAGATGCTCTTCGAGGCCGCCTTCGACTCGTACGAAATGGATGGCGACTGGGTGTCCGGCTCGTACGGGACCATGACCAAGATTCGCGTCAAGTATGAGGGCAAGACCGCCTTCGTGGTCGACACCGACACCGACAAATCCTTCGCCAAGCGCGTCGCCGGCGGCGACTCCGAGGCCATGGAGGTCGCCGTTGACACTCAGCGCCGCTGGAACGACTTCCTGGAAGGCGCCACCGGCTACGACACCAAGACGCGCAAGAAGAAGATGGAACAGGCCGCCAAGAAGGACAAGGCCGCCTGAAGGCAGGCCCTGCCAGACCATGGCTGCGGCCCGCTAGCCTCATACAGCGACGCGGTGTGGGCCGCGCCGTGAGGGTCCTGGGAATCGAGGGCACGGCGCACACACTTGGCGTCGGAATCGCGACCAGTGAGCCAGCCAACGACGAGCGCGCCGTGATCCTTGCCAACCAGCGCGCGATGCTCCAGCCCGAGGAGGGCGGCATCGTTCCGCGCGAGGCGGCGCACCACCACGCCGAGATCGGTCCCGGCCTGGTGCAGGCGGCGTTGGACGAGGCTCAGCTTGGCTTGGGCGACATGGACGCCGTGGCCTTCAGCCAAGGCCCTGGGCTGGGGCCCTGCCTGCGGGTGGCGGCCACCCTGGCCCGGGCGCTCAGCTTGCGCCTCGGCGTGCCACTGGTGGGCGTCAACCACTGCGTCGCCCACCTGGAAATCGGGCGCGGCCTCACCGATGCGCGCGACCCCGTCCTGCTCTACGCCAGCGGCGCTAACACCCAGGTCATCGCGTTGGCGCGTGGGCGCTACCGGGTGTTCGGTGAAACCCTGGACATCGGCATCGGCAACGCCCTGGACAAGTTCGCCCGCGACAACGGCATTCCGTTTCCGGGCGGGCCCCGCATCGAGACGGCGGCCGCTGCGTCCGGCCCAGACGGGTTCCACGCGCTGCCTTACACGGTGAAGGGCATGGACCTGAGCTTTGCCGGGATGGCTACGGCCGCCCAGCGGCTCGTCGACGACGGCGTTGACTTCAACGACGTTTGCTTCAGCTTGCAGGAGACGGCGTTTGCGGCCCTGTGCGAGGTGGCCGAGCGGGCGCTGGCCCACACCGGCAAGGACGAATTGGTGCTCGGCGGCGGCGTGGCGTGCAACAGCCGCTTGCAGGCCATGGCGCGGGAGATGGCGGAAACCCGCGGGGCCTCGTACTTCTGCCCGCCGCGGCCGGTCCTCGTCGACAACGGAGCGATGATCGCGTGGTCGGGCCTGCGGCGGCTGCGGGCCGGGCAAAGCACCCAACTCGCCGCGAGCACCGTCATGCCCCACCAGCGCACCGACCACGTTGAGGTGGTGGCGTGAGCGGGCCCACGCCCGCTTTCGAGCCGGTTCGCGGCGCCGAAGCCACCGTCGAGCAGGCCTCCTTCCTC
>JBFJYU010000269.1:0-4553 GCA_041622435.1 Thermoplasmatota archaeon
CGGCGCCGGCTGCCACAGATCTCGTCTGAACCGCCTCCCCGCAGGCCGCGTAGCGGCGCAGCCGACCCTGCTCCGTCACTGATACCAGGCCGCCGGCCACCAGCCGCTTCAGCCGGTGCTGAGTCGTGCTGCGGCTCCATCCCCATCCGGCCGAAGCCGCAACAACCTCCTTTTGGAAGGACGGGCCCGCGCTATCCAGCCACTGATGGAGGCGAGCCAATTCAGGCTCACGCAGGTAGACCACACCCCGCCAGGTTTCGGAATGCGTGCCATGGTCGAAGTAGCGTAACGTTTCGAGGTGCCGATACTCATCGACGAGGCCGTGCTGCCGCAGGACGCCGACGTGATGGCGCAAAGTCCCGCTGGCAATTCCTGTCTCCCGCACCAGCTCACGGAACGTAGCTCCCGGGTTGTCCCGGATGTAGGCCACCAGACGAGCACGCTTCGTGTTGCGAAGGGGGTCCCGGACGTTCGCGCGGAGGGCAAGGCCGGCAAATTTGGCCAGCAGCGCGAGCCCGATGATCGCCCCGGCCGCCGCCACCGTGCTCCCCGCCCGGGCCCAAGCTTCCACTTCGTCGGCGCGCACGGACACCAAAGCCCCCGCCATTTCCGCTTGCAGCGACGACCCGTGGCCGGGGGCAGGCGTCAGATTGCTGAACTGGAGCCGACCGGCGACGGCGATGGAGCGGCCGCCGGCATCAAAGCATGCCGGCACCAGCGCCAACGCCATCGCGAGGGCAGCGGCGGGCTTCACGAGCAGTCCATCTCCTCGAAGACGTCAATTCTCCATGGCAGCACATCCTCCCGCGTGACCGCCGTGAAACCGCCGTCCGTGGGCAACGGATAATCGGCCATAACCGACGGCGGATGGAATTCCGCGCGGGACACGTAGGCCTGCCTCTCCGGCAAACCGGATGTCATCGTTCCGGTGGCCCGGTAGAGGCGCTCTTCGTGGTGCCAAACCGTCCCCCGGCTGCGATCTGCGCCCGGCCGAGTTTCGCCAGACACATGGTACTGGATCCGGTTGGCGGCAGACTCGTTGACCGACCATGAATAGGTGATTTCCTCGACGCCTACAGTCGCCTCAACGGTTCGCTCAATCGCAGCAACAAGAACACGCATCCCAAGGCGTTGGCTCAGTTCGCTGGCCACTTGGGCGTCGTCCACAAACGCATTGATGAGGATTTGCAGGTCTTGGCCAGGCCCTGGATGGCAGTCGTTGGCCACGTAATTCGTGTGCGTTTCAAAGATCATCTTGATCGGACGCTCGAATTCCATCCACGCGAACCGCTCGCACGACAGTACAGTGTAAACGGTGCGCGTGAAGACTGGAACCGGCGGGGTTTCCCACCCAGGCGGAGGCTCTGACGGATTGGTGGGCCCCGGCCACGTGTAACTCACCACCAATTCTTCGCAGCCATCGAATTGCATGGACCAGGGATCAAGCAGCGCTTGTAACGCCGGTGCCAGGCCTTGACCCGGCTGCGTGCGGCCCGGCCCGCCCACAGGCGATGGCGAGTTGGAAGTCTCCTGTTCGAACACGCATCCCGCCGACATCATGGTGACCACGAGAGCAAGGCATAACGAACAGAGCCGGTCGGCCCGCGTGTTTAGACGCAAATGTGACCCACCAAAACCGTCGCGCCAACCAATGTGTGATCTTCGAATGTGTTCGGATCATACACAACGATCCCGTAAGCGATCAGGAACCCCCGTGGGTCCGCGAGGGCAGCGGCGGGCTTCACGAGCAGTCCATCTCCTCGAAAACCTCGATGTTCATATGAAGTGTAGAGTCGCGGGTGATCGCCGTGAAGGCGCCGTCCGGCGGCAAGGGGTGCGCCGCCATGGTTGCCGGGGGCTCAAAAGAGGCGCGGGACGCATACGGCTGCGCGTCGGGCGTTTTGGTGTGGATGGTCCCCGTTGCACGGTAGAGGCTCGTGCCGTTGTGCCAGGCCCATCCGCGCGTGAAGTCCGCGCCCGGGCTGTTGTCGCCATCAACAAGGTACGAAATCCAGCTCGGCTTCGAGCCGTTTACATTCCAGGCGTAGCGAACCTCATTGCCAATGGCGAGCGCTTCAACCGTTCGTTCGATAATGGCGGGCACGGCGGGCATGTCCATCCTTGCCTGTAGCGCCGATCCGATGTCCTCGTCGCTAACGTAGGCGGCCGTGAGAATAAGCAAGGTATGCCCTGATCCCGGATGGCAGTCGTTGGCCACGTAATTGTCATGCATCTCGAGAATCATCATCATCGGCCGGTCGAATTCCATCCAAAAAAAGCGTTCGCAATCCAGGAAAGCGTACACTGTCCGGCTAAACATGGTCGCGCGAGGCATTTCCCATCCAGGCGGGGGCTGAGAGGGATTCGTGGAGCCAGGCCACACGTAGCTGACCGAAAGCTCCTCGCAAGAATCCAGTTGCATGAAGAAGGGATCCAGTTCGGGCGTCGCCGCAGGGGAGCTAACCACCGTGGGGGGTGGTGTTCCTTCGGGCGGGCCCGGCTCCGTGCAACCAGCGACGGCAAGGGCGACCGCAAAGGTTGCCCACGCCGGCAACCACCCTATACGCATACCGCCCCAGCAACAATTGTAAGACCGACCAGCGTGGCGTCATCCTGGGTTTGGGGGTCCGTTACCACGATTCCATAGGCAGTCTTGAGCCCCTGGGGATCGGGTTGGAGAATGGCCGCGGGGCACCCCCCAGGTTTCGCGATGGTCACGTCGTTCGGACAACCACCAACGCGACAAGCGCTGGCGTGGGTTTGGGGGTTGATCACGATCTCGCACACAGGCGTCAACACGATACACAGCGTCGGGTCGGTGATCTGGCAGATCTTGTGATCCAGCCGAACGGCCCCCACCTGGGTGGTAGCCATGACGGAGACAACCAAGAGCGCCGCCAAGGCGAGGGGCAATCGCCCAGTTTTGGGCACGGGTGGGAATCCATAGCAGGCCCATGCATGTCGCCAGTATGATGTTTTTGGAACACATGTTGGCATTTCCCGAGCCGGCGGGCCCTGACGGTTCGATCCGGCTGACTATCACCCCTGCGAACGAGGCCCGGTCGTTAAGCGCGGCGCGCGGTGCCGTGTTTCCATGGCTGGAACAATACCATCCAAGGAATCGGCGCGCATCGTGGTCGGAGTGGATTTCTCGCCTCAGAGCCGCCAGGCGTTGTCGGTGGCGACGCAGATGGCGCGGGATGTGGGCGCCGACATCGTCCTGGTGCACGCGTTTGCGCCGCCGGGGGCCGCCGAGGGCATCGCGGGGGCGCCGAGGACACGCGACCAGATGGCCGTGGCCGTGCATGACCAAACAGCGGAGGCGGTTCAGTTGTCTTCCCAATGGGCCGAGCAGGTGCGTGAAGAGGGCGTCGGCGCGGAGGTCGTGGCCCGTGAGTCAGATCCGGCCGCACTGGTTTTGGAGACGGCGCGCAACGAGGACGCGAGCATGATTGTCGTGGGCACCCATGGGCGCACCGGCCTGCGCCGGGTGTTGCTTGGGTCGGTCGCCGAACAGGTGATTCGGGGCAGCGACCGGCCGGTGCTGGCGGTGCCTGCAAGCGGCGCCTAGCGCGTCGGGTTGACGTTCGGAGGTCCGACGGATTGCCCTTCGTGTCGCCCCGGCGCGCAGGCGCCAGCCTTCCCCCGCATGCCCGTGCCTGCTCCGTTTAGCGCGAAGCGCCACTCAATTAATTTACGCCGTGGCGGCTGAACGGCGAAGGTCCGCGTCGCCTGGCGCAGGGCCGGGGTGAAAACATGAAAAAGCTGAATGCAGCAGGCGCGGGCGCCATTCTGATCGCGGTGGCCATCGGTGCGAGTGGTACGACGGAGACGATGATTGGGGCAACCAAGTTCTGGCCTGCCGACGGCCAGGACGGGGATGTCTTCGGCTATTCCGCGCATGGCACTGCGGATTACCTGGCTGCGGGCGCTTGGCACGCTGATGACCTGGGCGATGACTCTGGCAGCGTGTACATCTACGAGCGGGAACTGACGGGGTGGCGCGAAACCAAGTTGTTGGCGCCGGACGGGGCGGCGGGGGACCTGTTTGGCGGGTCGCTTGAAGTCTATGAGGACTGGCTCATCGTGGGCGCGAGCGGGGACGATGATCAAGGGGACGGCGCCGGCAGCGCGTACGCTTTCGTCGACAAAGGCGACGAGGGCTGGAATTCGCGCAAGCTCGTGGCCAGCGATGGCGCCGCCGGCGACCAGTATGGCACCTCCGTCAGCGTGCAACGCAACGCGTTTTTGGTCGGGGCGCCCAAGCACGACAGCGCCGGCACCGACGCCGGGGCGGCCTACCTGTACCGTCCCTACGCGGACTGGCTTGAGACGAAGTTCACCGCCAGCGACGGCGCGCCCGGCGACCGGTTCGGCTATTCAGTGAGCTTCCACAACCGCAGCGTGCTGGTGGGAGCGCTGGCCGGGGATGGAGAGCAGGTCGATTCGGGCGCCGCGTACCTGTTCCAAGCCGACGACAACGGCACGTGGACGCAGACGAAGTTCATGGCAAGCGACGGCCAGCGAGGCGACAGCTTCGGGGCCTCCGTGAG
>JBFJYU010000270.1:0-4526 GCA_041622435.1 Thermoplasmatota archaeon
ATGATGTTCAGCGGACAGCGCAGCTTCCGCCACTAGCCTTGAACCGGTTGGTCACCGCCGACCCCAAAAGCAGGGCTGGCGGCTGGCGCGGGCAGCAGGACAACCAAAATCGCGTGCCGGCAAGGTTCGCCAGCGCGCCGGGGCCAAAGCCCCCCCGGTTGATGGCGATGTGGCACCAGCGCATCGAAGGGAAAGCCATTGGCGGCGGGCCGCCGGCCATGAGGCCGGCAGTCCCGCCTCATGCGCCGGGAGGGCCGAACGCCGTTTCCGGGTCTCAGGCAGCCTGGAGCATGCCCATGCCTTCCGCGATTTTCTCCTTGACCGCGTCGACGGTGGTCTGGAGCTTTGCGTTCTCCTCGGCCGTCAAGTCGTAGGTGACGATGCGCTGTAGGCCGCCGCGGCCCAGCACGGCGGGCAGACCGGTAGCGACGTCCGTGTGGCCATACTCGCCCTGGAGGATGACGCCCGTGGGGATCTCCTCACGAGTGTCCTCAATGATCGCCTTCACCATGCGGCCGGTGCAAGCGCCGGGGGCGTAGGCGGTGGCACCCACGCGCTCGATGATCTCCATGGCGCGGCCGCGGGTGGTCTTCTCCCACGCCGCCCAGTCGCCGCCCTCCAGTTCACTGCTGGACAGGGTGGGGCTGACGAACATGGTCTCCCCGTGCTCGCCCAGGATGGTGGCGCGGACATTGCGGTCGCCCGTAGCGTCGCGCACGATGTCCGTGAAGCGGCTGGAGTCGTGCATGCTGGTCATACCAATGACACGCTCGCGGGGGAAGCCCAACTCCTTCCAGCAAATGTAGAGGAGGATGTCCACTGGGTTGGTGACAAGAAGGAACACGCAGTCCGGGGCGTGCTTCTTGACCTCGGCACAAATGCCCTTCATGATCTTGATGTTGATCCCGAGCAGGTCGGCGCGGGTCATGCCGGGCTTGCGGGGCATGCCAGCGGAGACCACCACGACCTCGCTGCCGGCGAGGGTGCTGTAATCGGTGCTGCCCGACACCTTGGTCGTGCGGCCGAAGGCGACGCTGGCGGTGTTGAGGTCCATGCCACGGCCGACGGCGGCGGGCTCCATGATGTCCACGAGCGCAATCTCGTCGATGCGGTCCGTCAGACCGAGCGTTGCGAAGATGCTGTTGGCGCCGATGGTGCCGGCCCCGACGAAGCCCACTTTGACCATGGGCCGGCGACAGGGGGCCCCTTCAAAGGCTTGGCGCAGGCCGCGTGCGGGTCGCGCCCCTCGCATCCCCGCGCCGCCGGGACGCAGCCGCTTGGGCGCCTGGGCCGCCCGCCGGGGTCAGGGTGGCCCGGCCAGTAGCTCCCGCTCGTGCGGCAACGCATCTAACTGGCGAATCTTGGCTCGCAGCTTGCCGAAGACCGTCAGGCCGATGAACACGGCGGCGGCGAGGCCGAGGGTGCTACCGACGAAGCTGACGAAGTTGTAGGCAGCGTGGAGCAGCACGGCGAGCATGTAGTAGGGGAGCAGGTGAACGATCACGTTGCCGCCGAGGATGAGCCGGGCGTAGCCGAAGCCCAAGAGCGCGGAGGCGCCGGCGTGTAGCAAGAGGCTGGAGAAAACCCGCACGACGATGGTCGCGACGGCCACCATTTCCCCGGATTCGAGGTACGCGGTGAGGCCGTAGACGAGGTTCTCCGTGGCCCCGAAGCCAAGGCCGATGGCGGCGCCGTACACGATGCCATCCTCCAATTCGGCGATGTGGCGCCGCACGCCGCCGAGCCCGATGCCTTTCGCCAGCTCTTCCACGACGGGTGCGGCGACGACGGCGCCCACGAAGGCAGCGCTGAGGCCGAAGTTGCCGTTGGGCTGGGCGATGCCGATGTCGAAGACGATGTGCAGGAGCACGGCGACGATGACGCCGAAGGTGCCGCCGTAGAGGAACGCCCGCAGCACGGCGCCAAAGGGCTCGCGGTCGTGGCGCTCCTGGCGGCGCACCCAAATCAGGAAGAGCAGGCCGGGCAGCAGCGACATGGCCGCGAGGATGCCCAGGGACCTGGCGTCGATCACAGGCGGCCCACGAGGCACCCCGTCAAAGGGCTGCTGCTGCCGAAGCGAAGGGGAAATAGGGCCGGTCCCCTGGGAGGCCAGGTGCGCGTCTACGTCCTTGACACGTCGTTGCTGCTGGGTGGCCGTGAGCCGCCGCGCGACGGCCAGTGGGCCACGACGCCGGAGGCAGCGGCGGAGATCAGCCCGGGTGGGCGTGATGCGCGGCGGTTTGCCGACTGGCAGTCGGTGGGCCTCACCATCGCAGAGCCTGGCCAGGCGTCGCAGCGCGCCGTGACCCGGGTGGCCCGCGAGGCGGGCAACCTGGATCGGCTGAGCGCCGCCGACCGGTCGCTGTTGGCGCTGGCGTTGGAACTGGACGGCACGCTGGTGTCGGACGATTACACGATGCTGGATGTGGCGCGGCGCATCGGCGTCGCGAGCCAGACGGTCAACACCGAGGGCATCGTGGGGACGAAGAACTGGAAGCCCCGCTGCACCGGCTGCGGTCGGTGGTTCGACGCGGCGCCGGCGGGGCGGGAGTGTCCGGTGTGCGGCAGTCCCGTGAAGGACCGCATCAGGCGGCGTTAGGCTGCCAGGAGTGGCTTGGCGACCCCTCGATGCGGATTCATCCGGAGGCTGGCCGGGCTCAGGAGGCCAAGGCCAAGTAGGCCCCCCGGGATGGACGGCGCGGTTCCATGACGAGCGACAACCTGGAGTCCGTCCTGCACGAAGAGCGAACGTTCCCGGTCCCGCCGGAGTTCGCCGCCCAGGCCAGCCTCGACCCGGCGACCTACGAGGCCTTGCTCAAGCGGGCCGCCGAGGACCCGGATCGCTTCTGGCTCGAGATGGCGCAGGAGCACCTCACGTGGGACCGGGAGCCGACCCAGTCGCTGGATGACTCGAGGCCGCCGTTTTACAAGTGGTTCGAAGACGGCCGCCTCAACGCCAGCGCGAACTGCCTCGATGTCCACTTGGACGGCCCGACGCGCAACAAGGCCGCGATCATCTGGGAAGGCGAGGACGGCGAGGTGCGGACCTACACGTACGCGCAACTGCACCGGGAAGTCTGCCGTTTCGCTGGCGCCTTGCGGGACCTCGGCGTCGCTCCGGGTGACCGGGTGGCCATCTACATGCCCATGGTGCCCGAGGTGGCCGTCGCAATGCTCGCGTGCGCCCGCGTGGGGGCACCCCATTCGGTCGTTTTTGGCGGTTTTTCCGCCGCGGCGCTTGGCGACCGCCTGGAAGACACCGGAGCCAAGGTCCTGATCACGGCCGACGGCGCGTGGCGCGGCGGCAAGATCGTGCCATTGAAGGCCAACTCGGACGAGGCCCTGGCGGCCGGCAAGCACGCGGTGGAGCACGTCGTGGTCCTGCGCCGCACCGGCCACGACGCCCCCATGCACCCGGGCCGGGACCACGATTGGCACAGCCTGGTCGCGCAGCAGGACGCCTCGTTCGACCCGGTGTCCGTGGAGGCGGAGCACCCGTTGTTCGTGTTGTACACGAGCGGTTCGACGGGCAAGCCAAAGGGCATCCAGCATGGCACGGCGGGGTACATGCTGTGGGCGAAGCTGTCGACCCAGTGGGTCTTCGATGTGAAGCCGGAGGACATCTACTGGTGTACGGCTGACGTCGGCTGGATCACGGGCCACACGTACATCGTGTACGGGCCGCTGGCCGCCGGCGCGACGATGGTGATGTACGAGGGCGCCCCCACCTACCCGGAGCCCGACCGGTTCTGGGATATCGTGGAACGCCACGGCGTCACTCTCTTCTACACGGCCCCGACGGCGATTCGCGCCCTCATTCGCGCCGGCGACGAGTGGCCGGCCAAGCACGACCTCTCCAGCCTGCGCTTGCTGGGAACCGTTGGCGAGCCCATCAACCCAGAGGCGTGGCTGTGGTACAACCGCGTCATCGGCAAAGAGCGGTGCCCGATCGTGGACACGTGGTGGCAGACCGAGACGGGCGGGATCATGATCAGCCCGCTGCCGGGCCTCACCGACACCAAGCCAGGCTCCTGCACGCGGCCGCTGCCGGGCATCGACGTGGCCATCCTGGACGAGGAGGGCCACGAAATCACGACACCCGGCCAAGGCGGCTACCTCACGATCCGCCGGCCGTGGCCCAGCATGATCCGAACCGTCTGGGGTGACGACCAGCGCTTCATCGACACCTACTGGAACCTCTTCGGGCCCAAGACGTACATCGCCGGCGACACGGCCCACAAGGACAAGGACGGCTACGTCTGGATTTTGGGGCGCTTTGACGACGTTCTGAACATCAGCGGCCACCGGCTCGGCACCATGGAGGTCGAGTCGGCGCTGGTGGCACACGCAAAAGTCGCCGAGGCCGCCGTCGTGGGGCGACCCCATGAGGTGAAGGGCGAGGCCCTGTGCGCCTTCGTGGTTCTGGCCAAGGGCCTCGAGGGCGACGACGCCATGGTGCAGGAGCTGCGCGAGCACGTCGCCAAGGAGATCGGCCCCATCGCCAAGCCCGACGACATCCGCTTCGC
>JBFJYU010000271.1:0-4487 GCA_041622435.1 Thermoplasmatota archaeon
CCAACCATCGCCTCGACGAGCCAGGGGGCCACGGGAACCTACCTGCTTGACTGAAGCAGCCCCACAGACAGGCGGCTTGAGCCGTTGTCGTGTGCCGTTGGCCTCACGCCGGGGGTTGCGCCGCCACGCTGCGCCGCTGCATCCATGCCATGCCGGCCGACGCGGCCAGGCAACCCGCGCCCGCCACCCCGGCGGCGATCGCGGTGTAGGCCGCCAACATGCTCCAAAACAGGGCCAGCGTCTGGTTCAGGCTGCAACCCGCATCGATTCGGTCCGACGGGTTGCACGGCACGGCCCCGCCCAGCACGAGCGCGGCGTAGCCAATCAGGCCGCCCATCAACAGGAAGCTGGCCCCGGCTCCGACAAGCCCGGCCTGCCATGCCTTGGAATCCACGCGGCTCCATCTCCGGTGCGTGTCTTAGGGGCTTGGGGTCTGCCCCCGGCCGCATCGTCGATCAAGCGTCGGCCCGCCTGGGTCACGGGCCCGGCATGTCGGCGGACGCTGCCTCGATCAGGGGCAGCCGGATGACCAGCGACGGCCCGGCGGGGTGGTCGGGTTCGTAGTCGGCGCTGCCGGCCATGGCCCGGACCAGGCCCTCGCAGATTTGCCAGTGCAACCCCTGCACGTCGACGCCCTCCAGTTCCCCCACCGAGCCCATGGCGTTCCCCGCCTGCAATGCCCCCGCAGGCGGCCCGGAGTGCGTGATGGCCAACTCCACCCCCTGCGCGTAACGCCTCAGGGTCATTGCGACCGAGTGGTCCGAGGACGCGTTGAAGGCTTCGCGCAGCGCCATCTGGAGCGCCAGCACCAGTTTTTCGCTGTCGACGAGCACCTGCCACCGGGGCTCGCCGGGCGGCTTGGTCACTTCGACGGGGTGCGGCAGGTCGGCCGTGGCCTGGTCGACGAGTTCCAGCAGAGGTGCCAGGGCTGGGCGCATCACGACGAGGCCGGCCTCGATTTGTGCGATCCGGATCAGATCGGCGATGGTCGTCGAGAGGCGGTTTGCCGCGTGCCTGGCCCGCTCCAGCGGCTGGTGCCCCGCCGCCCCGGTCGTGCGCTCCGCGACGGCCAGGTTCATGAGCAGGATCGTGAGCGGCGTCTGGAGCAGGTGGGCGACGGTATTCAGCAGGTTGGTGCGCAGCTCCCGCGTCCGCTCGGCTTCCCGCAAGGCGGCTTCCAGGCGGCGGGTTCGACGCTCCAATTCGTCGCGGGCGTTGGCGAGCCGGGCGATGACTTGGTCGGCAACCCGTTCGGCCTCCTGCCTTGCCCGCCGTTCACGTTCGAGGCGGCGCGCCAGGCGCATGGCGTCTAACTCGCGTACGTGATCCGAAGGACACATGCCTCCCCTCCTTGGCCGACGCAACTCGTCTGCGTCACGTCGCCCTCGTCATCGAAGTGCTGGAGAAGACCCAGGGCGAGCCCTTCGGCCAAATGGCACAGCCGCCGGTGGGAGCGATAGGTCAGCTCGATCATGTCGTCCTGCCGGACAACCTCGAACTTCGGTGGCTGGCTGTCCGGGTAGATGCGCCGGGCCTCGACATGAATGTGCTTTTCGATGGCCTCGAAGAAGGACCGGCTGTCCTTGTACTGCCCGGCGCGGTCGGCCACCTTGGAGTACAGGGTAGCGAAGGCGGCGACTCCGACCACGCGCAAGACATCGGCCGTGCTGGTGTCCAGGCGCTGGGCAGCGGCCGCCGCGATTTGGTGGAGCTCCTCGTGCTCGTATTTTCCGAGGCTCGTGTAGGCGCCGTCGAGCTGGCAGTCATCGAGGAGGTCGTCCCAGAAATCTTCGCCATGGCGTGCCGTGATGGCATCTCGCGTCGCGGTGAAGATCAGGCCCATCACAAGCCCATCATGCGGCGGCTGGTTATTTGATGCCGGCGAAGGCGGCCGATCGGTGCGTGGCGAACCATGGGTGCCGAGGCAAGGCGCTTTCAAGCGCGTGAGGCTGGCGGCGGCAGCGATGCGGTACTGCACCTTCGAGGCGCCCGACGGACCTCGCCCGGGAATCCTTCAGGCCAGCTCGATTCTCCTCGATGTGCGCGCCATCGACCCAGGGCTTGAGGGGTCCTTGATCCGCTTGGCCGCCGACCCTGAGTTGAGCCTGCGTTTCCTGGCGACGGGGCACGTGGAGCCGCCGGTCGGCACCGTGCTGCGCGCGGATACCGTGCGATTTCTTGCCCCGGTCGATCCCGGCCGCTTGTGCCTGGTCGGCGCCTCGCCGGCGGAGGTGGCCCCGTCCCGCGTGGTCGGTCCTGGCGAAGACCTCCCGGCGGGCTCGTGGCGGGCGGGCGTGGGCGCCGTGGTGCGCCACCGAGTGCGGGAGGTCGGCGACGACTGGACGAAGCACCTCATTGGCTTCGTTCCCTTCCACCTGGTCGGCGACGCCGTGTGCGTTGGCCCCTGGATCGTCGGCAACCAGGAAATCCTGGAGCCCCACGATGTGGGTTTTGCGGCGTTCGCCAACGACGAGCCCCGCTTCAAGCAGTTGAAGGCCGACATGGACTGGGATGAGGCGCTGACGGCGGCCCACGCCAAGCGGACCCTCCGGGCGGGCGACATCGTGGGCATCGCGAGCCCCGCCGAGCCCGTTGAGGGGGACCTGCGCTGCGCGCTCATCTGCCGTGGCACGGTGCTTGCGCGGCTGGAAGCCACGGCCACGGCGGCGCCTGGTGCCAAGGCTTCGCCAGCTGCCGCCACTCCTGACGCGGTTGCCGGCGGACCTCGTGCCGAAACGTCCTGATTCGCCCACAGCGGCGGGTATCTAGGTGTTGCCGGGTTCACGCGAGCCATGCCATTCTACACCATGGCCCAGTGGCATGTCAAGTCGGGTCAGGAGAAGGCGTTCGAACAGGCGTGGGAGCGGCTGGCGACCACCTTCGGTGCGGTTCCTGGCGCGCCCCGAGTGCAGGGAACGCTGCTGCGACGCACGGACAACCCGCAGCACTACGCAAGCTTCGGCGAGTGGCCCAACCTGGAGGCCATCCAGGCGATGCGGGCGGATCCGGCGGCTTCGGCCGCCATCGATCGGCTGCGCGCTATGTGCTCCGAGTCCGACCCGGGCGCCTACGAAGTGGTTCGCGTCGCCTCCACCCACACGGTGCGCACGAAGAGCGCGTAGCGCGCCAGCGTCGCCCCGCGGCCGTGGCGTCGTGGCGCTCGCGGGCCGCACGGCTTACATGGGCCCAGGTATCCCCGCGCCACAGCCATGCGCTTTGGACGCTTCGCCGACGGCCAACCCAGGGTCTGCGTCGCCTACGACGACTACGCGCTCGATTTGCGCGCGGTGACCGAGGACCCTGACGTACTCGCCTTCGCCACGGACGTGGAGTTGCGCGAAAGGATGGCCAAGCTGGTGCGCGGCCGACCCCCGAGCCACTTCCTGCGCCGGCAGGAGCGCGTCGAGATGCTGGCGCCCGTCGAACCCCGGCGGGTCATCCTGGCGGGCGGCGCCGAGGGCGACTGGGAGCCCACCCATGTGCTCGGCCCTGGTGCGGAGTTGCCTGCGGGCGACTGGTACACGGGAGTCGCCGCCGTCGTGGCGCGTGATGTTGAGCGCGTGGGCCAGAAGTGGGAGAGCCACATCGCGGGCTACACGACCTTCCACGCGGTTGAGGGTCACTTGTGCCTCGGGCCGTGGCTCGCCGACCTGGACGAGGCTTCGGACATGCGCCTGCTGACCTTCAGCGCGTTCGTGGACGACCTTAGCCGCATCCGGCCCGCCAAGGCGCTGCTGGACTGGGGCGGCGTGATGCGCGAGGCCCACTCCCGGCAGCCGCTGCGCGCCGGGGACCTTGTTTGTCTGTCGGCGCCGGCGCAGCAGGCCGAGGGTCCGATCCGGTCGAGCCTCGTGTACGATGGACGACTCCTTTCGAGGCTGACCGCCACGCTGGCGGCCGGCGACGCCACGACGGCCGACGGGGGCGAAGGGAACCCGGCTTCGGAAACGGAAGCGGCCGCAGACGCTGAGCCGGCGGCCGACGCCGTCGCTGACGGTGCCGCCGTCAAGCCGGCTGGTCCAGTTTCCTGAGGGCGTCCTCCACGGAGGCCGGATCGAACGGCTTGGCTAGGTAAGCCACCGGGTTCAGCGCCGCGGCCCGCTCACGCGTGTCCGGGTCCGTGTAGGCGGTCAGAAAAATGAACCGCGTGGCGGGCAGCATTTCCAGGATAGCTGCAGCGGTGTCGATCCCGTCGGCGCCGCGGGCCAAGTGGACATCCATGAACACCACGTCAGGCGCCGCCGCCTCGGCAGCCGCCAGCGCCGCCTCCGGTGTCCCTGCCACATCCACGGCATGCCCCAGCTCCTCGATGGTTTGCCCCAGGTCCTCGGCAACGATGGCCTGGTCCTCCACCACCAGCACCCTCAAGCGTGCACCTCGACGCGGGTCCCGTGGTCGGACTTCCAGGTTGCTTCCCCGCCCAATTGCTGGGCGAGGCGCGTCACGAGGCGCACGCCAATGCCGGGCCCCGCAGCCGTGTCAACTCC
>JBFJYU010000272.1:0-4483 GCA_041622435.1 Thermoplasmatota archaeon
CAGCAGGAACTCCAGGACGCCGTCGGTGGCCATTTCGTGCCGGGCGCCGCTGGCGAGTTCCTTCACCTGCACGCGGCCGGCGTCTAGGTCCCGGTCGCCCACCATCACGAGGTAGCGCGCCCCGATGGCGTCGGCGTGCTTGGCGATCTGGCCGGGCTTGCGGCCGAGCAGGTCGATGTCGATGGCGAGGCCGGCCGCCCGGGCATCGCGCGTTAGGGTGAGGATGAACTCCGTGGCTCGCTCGGATAGGGCTCCGAGGTACGCGATGGGGCCTTCGGCGCCGCCCAGTTCGGCTCCCTCAGCCTCCAGCGCCACGAGCGTGCGGTCGAAGCCTAGCCCGAAGCCCATGGTCGGTGTGGGCTGGCCGCCGAAGACGGCGGACAAGTCGTAGCCGCCGCCGCCCAACAGTTGGCTCTGGGCGCCGAGGGCGGGTGAGTGGACTTCGAAGACGACGCCGGTGTAGTAGTCAAGGCCTCGGGCGATGCCGAGGTTGAGGCGGGCTTTGACGCCGAGGTGCCCCAATGTCTCGAAGACCTGCTCCAATTCGTTGAGGTGCGCCTGGATGTCGGCGTCGTCCTTCGCCCACGCCAGTTGAGCCAACTGTGCGCGCGCCTGAATCGCATCCTGTGGCTCCCACAACCCTTGGAACCAGTTGTGGGCGCCGGGGTCGGCCGCGTGCTGCTTAACGAAGGCATCCACTGGCTCGATGCCGTCCTTGTCGACCTTGTCGATCAAACGCATCAGTTGGCCGCGCCCGGCTTCGTCGAGCCCGAGGCGATCCACCAGTCGCCTCAGGAGCCCCACGTGCCCGATGGCAAGGTCGCGCTCGCGCAGCCCCAACTCGGCCAGGCAGGCATCCCCCAGCGCGATGAGTTCCGCGTAGGCGAGCGGCGTGCCGGCGCCGATCTGCTCGCAGCCGAACTGCCAGAACTCCCGGTAACGGCCCGTCTGCGGCCGGTCGTAGCGGAAGCAGGAGCCGTGGTAGAACCACTTGATCGGCTTCGGGTCGAAAGCGTGATCCTGGTAATACATCCGCATCACCGGCGCCGTCAGCTCCGGCCGCAGCGTCATGTCCCGCTCGCCCTTGTCCTGGAAGTTGTACAACTCCGAAATGATGCCCTCGCCACTCTTGGCCGTGAACAACTCCAGCTCCTCGAACGTCGGCGTACCGATCTCGTGGTACCCGAAGCGCCGGAACACGCCCCTCAACTGCTCGGCGGCGCGCAAGCGCACGGCCATCTCGTCGGGGCCGAAATCCCGGGTGCCTCGGGGGCGCTGGATCTTGGACTGGGCCATCGGGGCGCCGCACGAAAGCGCGTTTTATAGGCGCACGCACGCGGCCTCGTCCGGCTCGGCGCAGGTGAGCCCCACCAACTTGCGGCGAGTTGACGACTGGCCCAGCCCTGCGGCGACTTCGTTCCCCTTTTAACGCGGCCTCCGGTGGAGGCTCTGATGGGTGCACGACGTCGCTCCGTCCTGCTGGCGCTCGCGCTGATCGTGGCCGCCGCGCCGCTGGCGCACGCAGGATCGGCGGATGATCCCGAAGTAGAGGATGCCTCAGGTGACCAAGCGGGTAGCACGCCCGTGCAGACCTTTGGCGAACTGGACATCATCGCGGCATGGGTCGCCAGCGAGAACGCAACCGCGTTCACGTTCACGATCCAGGCAGGCGTCGCGATCACCGCATCCCAGGGCGAGACGTTCACCTACGCCTTCACGGCCTCCTACGAGGGGGCGTCCGTGACGGCCGAAGCCACGCTCACCAGTAATGGCCTGGCCTTCACGGAGCCGGCGGAGTCGGCCACCATTGACGGGGACACGATCACGTTCGCGGTCCCCAAGTCCGCCTTCGGCAGCGTCGTGCCCGGCCAGGAGCTGGTGGATCTGTTCGCCCAAGCTTCCGGTGTCTTTGTCGCGAGCCAGGTCTTCTCCGGCAGCGACCGCGCGCCCGACGACGGCTTCGGCCGCAACTACACGGTGGGCTCCCAGGCGGAGGCCGGCGTGGACTACGACGGCGACGGCGTGGATGACGCCGACGAGTTGGCCGCCGGCACCGACCCTGCATCCGGTGACTCGGACGGCGACGGCCTCAGCGATGGCGAGGAACGCGACCTGGGCACCGACCCGCTCAACCCGGACACCGACGGCGACGGCCTCAACGACGGCGACGAGGTTGCCGCCGGCTCGGACCCGACCGTCGCGGACACGGATGGAGACGGCCTCAACGACGGCGACGAGCTTGCCGCCGGCACCGACCCAACCAACCCGGACACCGACGGCGACGGCGTCAGCGACGGCGATGAAGTTGCTGCGGGCACCGACCCGTTGGCCGCCGACTCCGACGGCGACGGCCTCAGCGACGGGGAGGAGGCTTCCCTTGGCACCGACCCGCTTAACCCTGACACGGACGGTGACGGCGCCTCCGACGGCGACGAGGTTGCCGACGGCACCGACCCGCTCGACGCGAGCAGCGGCCCCGCCGAGGGGCTGGATTGGTGGATCTGGGCGATCATCGCCCTGGTACTCCTGTTCGTGATTCTCCTGCTCTTGCTCCTGATCCTGAAGCGGCGGCGCCGCGAGGAGGAGTCGGAGGAATCGTTGGAGGACGCCGACGCTGACCCCGACGCGCTGGTGGCTGCGGCCCAGGAGGGCGGCCGCCGCGTGCCGTTCGTGGTGGACGACGACTACCTGCGCACCGGCGTGGGCAACGTGGACGAGGAGCGCGCGCGGCGCATCTATGAGGAGCGCGAGGCGCGCTTCGAGCGCTTCGCCTACCCGGAGCGGGTCCGCTTCGACAAGCAGGGCGTGCCAGAGATTCCCGCACCCACGGCGGAGGCCGAAGGCGGGCCCGAGTTCTCATTCGAGGAGTCGGACACGCCAGAACAGCCCGCCAGACCCAAGCGTGGCTGGGGCAAGCGGCGCAAGACGACCGACTAGCCGCAGCGCAAGGCCAGGTTTAGGGCTGGGCTCCAAGCCGGGGCCTTTCCCCCGTACACGCCAGGCAATCCGCGCACAGGCACCCCGCTTCGCAGCATTCACACGTGGGCTCCATCGGCGACAGGGCCATGGGCCCCGTTTGGCCGGTTGGCGCAGATGCTGGCTGGCTCCAATCGACGACCATGGGTTTCGCCTGAACCTGACGTGCCCCCGCCTTGCTTGAGAAGCTATCCAAAGCGCGCCGTAAGCCCCGGGAGGCACGCTGGCCCCGGTGCCCTCACCCCCGCAGCACCCAGAGTGCTAGTGCGCGTGCACATGGTGAGCCTCGAAGAGGACTCCAAACTCGGCCGGCAGCGACGCCCGCAGGTCCGCAAACGTCTCGGCCGGCAGCATGCCGTCCACGAGGCGAACGGCGATTTGGGCCTCGTGCAGGAGGTCCTCCGAGGGCAGGCCCGAGCGCTGGCGGAAACGGTCGAGGAACTCGTCAACGCTGACCGGGGCCTCTGCATTGTAGGGGCGCGTCGCCCCCCTCAGGGGATCGGGCAACTCTTCCCTTAGCTCCACCGCCAACTCTGGCGGTGCGCCATCAAGGAGCGTATCCACGACGGCCTGCAACACGCGCAGGCCCGGGCCCACTTCGAGAGGTCCGCCCCGCTGCGGCAGGTCAGCGCGTTCATCTCGCAACGCCATGCCTCCTGCTTCTGCGACCTGGCTTAAGTCGCCTCCCGCGGCGCACCACACGTACCTTGGGGAGTGGCCCAAAGCCACCAGCATACCAACAACCAGAAACCAGCCCGTCTGCCCCGCCGCCTGCATCGGCAGCGGGACCCACGGGCCGCTACCCTGCCATACCAGCCACGGCCATCCGCAGCTCAGCCTCCCCAAGAACCAGGCCCCGCTTGCGCACGCCTTCCTGCAACAGGACCAAGTCCATCAGTCTTCCAGCAACACCCTCTGCATGGTCTTCTTCATCCATGGCAAGCGAAGCAACGCCGCGTCCGGCTTAGCCTTCACGGGAAAACAGGGGGGCAAACGCCGCCGAAATGTTGGATTTGCCGGGGCCAATCCGCCAGAATTGAGTTGAACGGTGCAGACGAGCGGCTTCGCAGCCAACAACCTTAGCAGGCATGCGGCCGGCTGCGTTGGGCGCGCCCCTTCAATCTGGGTGCAAGCGACGGAGAATCGCCTTGACCGGAGGCGGCGCGACGAAGGCCTCATGATCGTGCGCCCGCCAGGGGTCGAATCATCCCGGGCGCGCAGCGGGTCCCAAAGGAGCCGCGCGATTGCACCACTACGCGGGCTTGTGCGCGCCAGCGGACATTTGAGTGGACGAGGGGGGATTTGAACCCCCGGCCTCTGCCTTGCGAAGGCAGCGATCTTCCAACTGATCTACTCGCCCAGATGGGTGATGGCGGATGCGTGTTCGAACGAGGAGCCCAGATCGAGGATGCTGCGGGGGACCTCGGCCGAAGGCCGGGGTCGCCCAAATGATCGACCTGTTTGCAGGTCGGCAGCGATCTTCCAACTGATCTACTCGCCCAGATGG
>JBFJYU010000273.1:0-4419 GCA_041622435.1 Thermoplasmatota archaeon
CGCGTCGCCAGCGGGTGTGCTGGTGGCGGGCCCCGGATGGATGAGCTGCCCGCCGCCCTAGTTATGCCGGTATCCAGGGTAAATGGCGGGCAACTCGTCGTGGGGCAGCCGAATCTGGCTGGGCGCCAGGGGCAGGTGTAGCGTCGCGGGGTTGTCGCCGCCCAGCAGGATGGTGTTCATGCTGCCGGTGGTGTCCTGGGTCACGTCCGGGTCGTTGTTGGTCAAGACGAGGCGCACGGTGCTGCCGGCGGGGATCACGTCGTACTGAGGGTACATGGCGATGGTCAGGTTGTACGGTTCGCCGGGCGTGACGTCGCTGGGGGCGTCGAAGCCGTCGCGGTGGCGGGTGTCCTGGTAGCCGTGGTTTTGGCACACGGCGCGGCCCTGGCACGGGGCGCCGTCGACGAGCAACTTGGCGACCCAGTGGGTGCTGGCTTCGCTGCTCGTGGCCGTGAGCGTCACGTACGGGCGGCCCACAAGGCGCAGTTCCTCGTCGGCGGTGAACTCGAACACGACCTCGCGGGGGTGGCCCGTCACGCCGCTGCCGGCCGTGCCAGTGGCGTCGGGGCCGCCCACGCTGACGATGACCTCTTCCGGGTAGTCGTGGATGATGAGTTCGCCGGCCTCGGCCATGCCCAGTTCCACGAGGGCGCCATCCGCGGACAGCTCCAGGGCCTGCCACGGCTGGCTGACCGGCGGGAAGGCCTCGTGGCCCCACCACTGCTCTTGGTCGTCCTCAATCAAGACGGGGGGCAGGATGTCGAGGATGCCGTTCTCGCGGCCCATGAGCCAGTAGTCGTACCAGGCGTTCAGGATGAACTCCCAGTCGTCCCGGTCGGGGTAGGCGTGGCCCCATTGGCCGAAGATGCCGCGCTTCTCGCTTTGGATGTCGTTGAAGAGCGGGTCGATGTGAATGGGGCGGACGTTCCAGTCGGCCAGCCCGTGAACGTGCAGGACGCTGGCGGTGATGTTGCCGGCCATTGGGCGGTAGTCGCGTTCGCGCCAGAATGTTGTGTGGTCGCCGCTAAAGTCGAGGCCGGCCTCGAACTGTTGCTGCTGACACTCCAGCTTCTCCGGGTAGCGCGCCGCGTTGTTGGGGTCCGTGCTGGGCACAGCGCTGCCGGTGAAGTAGCTGAACATCCCGAGGAAGGGCTGGAGTTCGTACGGGACTCCCTGGTAGAAGCTCCACTCGTACTGGTTGGACACGGAGGCCACCGGCACGATCGTGGTCAGGTGGGGCGGCGCCAGCATCGCGGTGGTGAACTGGGTCTCGCCGTCGTAGCTCGCCCCGTGCATGCCGACCTTGCCGTTGCTCCAGTCCTGCGTTCCGAGCCACTCGACGTAATCGTAGCCGTCCTGCCACTGGCCGGGGCCGGTCTGGTCGATGCAGCCGCCGGCGTTGTGGTTGCCGCGAACGTCGGCGAAGGCCACGGCGTAGCCGCGCGGGACGAAGTAGTCCACGAGCCGGCCGCTGTAGGCGTCATCCGCCACGAGTGGGTCGGAGCCTTCGCTTCCCCCGACTTCGGGGATGTCGGGGTCCTGGTACGGGGTGAACACTAGGATCACCGGGGCAAGCTCGCCCGCGGGGAGTTCGGGCAGGTAGTAGTCAACGTAGAGCTGGGTGCCGGTGGATCCCGCGAACGTGTGATCGAAGTGGCCCAGGATATCGTAGATGGGCTCGCTTAGGCTCTCGCGCAGCGCGGGGTCCAGGATGGCGGGCTGCGCGTCCGTGTCGTTGGACAGGCAGCCGGAAAGCGTCAGGGCGGCCAGCAGGCCGGCCGTGAGGATGGTATTCAGCTTCATGTTGACCTCAGCAGGTAAAGCAGTCCATGTCGCGCGGCTGGTCGCCAGCGGATGTGGGGGTGAGCAGGATGTTGACGTTGGCCGTGTCGAGATGGTAAAACACGTCGCCGGGGCCACCGAAGTGTTGGCCATCGATGGCGACGCCGGTCGGCTTCGCGAGGGCCACTTGCGAGCCGGCGCCAAACACGAGGACCCATTTGTGGCCGGGTTGCAGGATGGTGTCCTGCGGGTAGAACTCCATCGTGTACGTGGCCACGCTGCCCGGCACGACCGGCTCGGGCTGGTCGAGGCTCGTCGGGTAAATACCGCGGCGAACCGCCTCGTTGACCCACGTGCGCGTGCCGTCGGGTGCCTCGTCGAACAGCATGGCGTTGAGCCACGGGTCCGCCGTCTGGATGTCCACGTCCAGGGTCACCGTCGGGGCGCCCGAGTAGCGCAGCGGGCCATCGGTGGCCTCCATGAACACCACTTGCTGAATGGCGCAACCGGCGTCGAGGCACACGGGTTCAAGGTCGCCCAAGGCGATCGTGGTGTTGATGGCATCCGCCGGCGGCCAGGCGTCACTCTGGCGCCAGGCGCCGTCGCTGGACTGCACGTCGAAGGCGGGCTCCGCCATCAAGCCGGTGTCGACGCCCTTGAGGTAGTGGTCAAGCCAGCGCAGCATGGTCTGGTTCCAGTCATCGCGCATCGGGTACACGTGACCCGTGCCGGCCTGCTGCCACTGGTGCAGCCAGCCCTTCACCTCGACGCCCTGCGGCAGGAGGTCCAGCCAAGGCAGGATGTGGTCGGGTTTGACGTTCCAGTCCTGCAGGCCGTGCACGAAGAACAGGCCGCCCTCCCACTCGGAGTCGGCGATGGTGCGGGTCCAGTCGCGCTCGATCCAGTAAGCGTCCTTCAGGCCGGTGACGCCGCTGCCGACGCCGCTCGCCTGCATCTGGGGAAGTTCCGTGCACGCGGCGTCGTCGATGATGCGCGCCAACGACTCCGGGTCCTCGTCCTGGATGCCGCCGGCACCCAGCAGGCTGGCGCCGTACTCGTCGGTGCCCTGCAGGTAGTAGTACGTGTTGAACACGGTGCCGCTCGCGTAGGGAATGCCTTCGCGGTAATTGTAGCGGTACATGTCCGTGATGCCCGACACATGGAACGCTGCCTTGAGCGCCGGGTGGGGCATCTTGGCAATCAGACCGTTCTGGGGCGTCGAGTCGTACGACTTGCCACCGGTGCCGATGTTGCCGTTGCTCCACTCCACGTTGGCGAAGTAGTCGATGGTCTCGTACAAGTCCTGGATTTCCCGGTCGCCGGCGATCTGGAAGCAGCCCTCGGAGTGGCCGGTGCCGCGGATCGCCGCAAGCACCACGGCGTAGCCGCGGGGCACGTACTCGTCGATCATGTACTGGCCAAAGCCGTCGCCGCGCAACTCGGCCGTGTCACCCCAGTAGGGACTAAAATTAATGAAAACAGGAACCGGCTCGTCGGTGTCGGGTCGAAACACGGCCGTGTGCAACCGCTTGCCATCGCTGGCGTCGATCCACAACTCCTCCACGGGCAGGATGTCGAACAATTTCGGCGACAAATCATCCAAATTGATCGGTAGGGGTTGGGGTTCGTCCGTGCCGTCGAGACAGCCCGCAAGGGGGGCGGCCAGCAACAGCGCGGCCAGCAGGGTCCAGCGCATGGGCCTCGAGGCGGAGCCGGCGACCATAAGGGTTGTGGAGGCCGGCGTACAGCGGGCGGATGGCGGGGGCGCGCCTGGGCGCCGCGGCGGGCGGTGGTCCGCTGTCGGCAGCGCCGCAGCAGCGGGCGCGGTCGGCCTTGGCACGGGTCAGGTAGAACGAAAAGAAAATGCGATGAATCCGGGAGGCCGCGTGCTTAGGAGCAGTTGGCGTCGCCGGGCCAGAACTCGCACGACGGGATCGTAATTTGGCTGGGCCACACGATGACAATGTCGCCGAATTCAACGGTCAAGCCGACGGGGCTGTCCACGGTGAGGGTGGGCATGGCGACCGGGGCCGCGGGGAACGACGGCGACGGGAGGGCCGGCAGGGTCGGGGCGGCCGCGCGGCAGCTCATCTGGCGCTCGACGTTGGTGCCGCAGCGGTCCTTGTACTGGACGCCGGTCTTGGGGTTGTACGCGATGGCGATGCCGCCGGCTTCGATGCCGGTGTGCTCTTCGCCGACGATGGTTCCAACTTTGCGGATGAGGTCGTTGATGGCTTGGAAGATTGGGTCATGCGCGGGGGGCAGGCCGGAGCAGTAAGCATCCGCGAACACCTCGCAGAGAACGGCGTTGATGGCCCAGTCGTTGCAGCCCCAGGTTTGCAGGGCGTCGCGCAGAGAGGCGATGGTCCAGCTGAAGGGATCCTGCAGGACCATGTCCATGGCGGAATTGTAGGTGCAGTCAACGTTGGCTGCGGCGGTGGGCGCAACGGCAAGGGTCGCGGCTCCAGCGAGAGAAATAAGAGCGATAACGCTCAGCGTACGGTTCATCATAGTATCAACCAGCCCCAACCAGCAGGGCCTGGCGGCCGTACCGGGCGCCCTATTTAGTCTGCGCGATAGAATTGTGTTGGGCTTTCGCACGATCGCATGTCAAGCCTGGCCAACGCCCGGCAGGCC
>JBFJYU010000274.1:0-4416 GCA_041622435.1 Thermoplasmatota archaeon
ATGCCAGGAGCCGATCCCATGAAGGCACTCATCGAGGCGCCGCGTGGATGCGGGCCTGCCAGCGGTGCTGTCCACGGCCGCTTCAGGGGGCATTCGGCGAGCGGTGGACGAGGAAATCTCGGCTACAGAATCTTCCCGTCCATCTCGACGACTTGCATGCGTTGGTGCCACTCTTCGAGGGCTTCGTACCACTGCACGGTCTTGGTCTCGGGCCCGTCGGTGACTTCGCCGGCTTTGAGGGCGTCGTAGATTTCCTTCGCGCCGACTTCGGGCGTGACTTCGGCCTTCCAGTTGAGCGTCGACTTGATCTTGTTGAAGCCCACCTGGTAGCTGCGGTGGTCGGGGTCGCCGTACCAGTCCTCGACGAATTCGATGCCGACGGCCTCGCTGACTCGCTTGGCCAACGGGCCGATTTGGAGATTGAGCGTTTCGTCGCCGACGTTGAAGATTTCGCCGTTGACCTTGCTGGGGTCGCTCTCCATGACGGCGATGAAGGCGCGGCTGGTGTCGCGAACGTGGACCATGGGGCGCCACTGGGTGCCGGGGCGCATGACCTTGACGTGGCCGAATTTGTGCAGCGCCAGCGTCATTCCGTTGATGGCGAGGTCGAATCGCATGCGCGGGCTGAGGCCAAAGACCGTGGCTTGGCGCAGGGCCGTGGCGGTGAAGTCGTCGTCGGCCAGCGGCAGGTTGCTGTCCTCGGCCAGGCCGTTGGCCTTGGCGTACGTGGTCAGCGGGTTGACGGGGCTGGTTTCATCGACGATTTCGTCTTGGAATCCGTACAGGCTGCAACTGCTGGCGAGCACGTAGCGCTGCACGCCGTGCTCCTTGGCCAACTTGCACACGCGGGCGCGGCCTTGGTGGTTGATTTCCAAGGTCTTGCCGGGAACGAGTTCGCCGGCGGGGTCGTTGCTCAGGGCGGCCAAGTCGAAGACCGTGTCGACGCCTTTGAACGCGGATGGGTCGAAGGTGCGCGTGTCGCCGCGGACCTGGTGGAGGTTCGGGTTGTCGGCGTACCGGGCCAGCGTGTCGCCGAAGAAGAAGCGGTCGAGGACCGTGACTTCGTAGTCGCGCTCCAGCAGCAGGCCGGTCATGACGGAGCCGATGTAGCCGGCGCCGCCCGTGATCATCACGTGTCCCTTGGTCATGCAGAACCCTCGTAGGTGAAGTTGACGTCCGAGTCGGCCAGGCGCGGGGCGTTGGCGTCTTTTTCGGACAAGGTTGGCGCTTCGATGCCCCAGTCGACGCCGATTTCGGGGTCGTTCCAGGCGATCGAGCGGTCGTGTTCGAAGCTGTACTGGGCGGTCGCCTTGTAGACCACCTCGGCCTCGTCGGACAGGGTTACGAAGCCGTGCCCGAAGCCCGGGGGCACCCAAAGCTGGTGCTTGTTCTCCTCATCCAAGCGCACTGCGACGGACTTGAGGTACGTGGGGCTGCCCTTGCGCAGGTCGACGGCCACGTCAAGGATGGCGCCGCGGCTGACGCGCACGAGCTTGCCCTGCGCCTCTGGGTCGTTCTGGAAGTGGATGCCGCGCAGAACACCCTTGCCCGTGGAGAGGCTGTGGTTGTCCTGGCGAAAGTCGTGCCGGATGCCGGCTGCTTCGAAGTCGCTGCGCTTGTAGGTTTCCATGAACCAGCCGCGGTTGTCGCCGAAAACGCGCGGCTTCACCAGGATGACGTCGGGCAGGTCCTCGAGGGATTCGAACTCGAAAGGCATCGGTACTCCATCCTGGCGGCGCCAGTCGTGGCGGCCGACCTGCCTAGTTTATAAGAAGGATTCGGGCCAGGAGGCGCCCTTCGGCAGGGCTGCGGCTGCTGTGTCCGGTGTTCGGCTCAGGCGATGCGGCGGGCGACGCGGTAATAACCAGCCACCAGCCCGGCGCCGATGCGCTGGACCAGCGCGCCCCCGATGCGGCCAGTGCTCAGTTCGCACCCCATCAGTTCCACCAGGTCGCGGTCGGTATAGCTGGTTTCGCGGCGCAGCAGGCGCCCGTCGTCCATGGCACGGGGGTCGGGCCGCCAGAACTGGTGGTAGCCGCGCAGTTTCTGTTTGAGCCAGCCACCCTTGGCCGCCATCAGGAGGATGCCCAGCTCCGAGACAAGGATGATTGGCGCCAGCTTGAGCAGGGTGCGGCGCCGGTAGTACTTGCGCAAGAGGAGCAGGCGATTGCGCTCCAGGTACTCCAGCTTCAGGAGGCTGGGCTCCTCGTCGTAGTCGTGGTAGACGATGGCGTCCGGAACGCAAACGACGCGGTAGCCGCGCAGCTTGAGGCGCAAGCTCACGTCGAGGTCATCGTGGTACATCCAGAGACTGTCGTCTAGGCCGCCAAGGTCTTCCCAGAGCGCGCGTGGGAACAAGACGGCCGCGCCGCTAAGGTATTGGACGTCCCGCGGTGGCCCGAACACGTCGTCGATTTGGCTGTCGGCCGCGCGTCCGGCGGGCAGGAAGAGGTAGTTGGCCCTGTTGCCAGCCGAATCCACGAGGTTACGGTCGCGCATGAGCAAAACCTTGGCGTGGGCGGCGCCGATCGTGGGGTCCGCCTCCGCCGCGTCGACCAGAGCCTTCAGGAAATCTGGGTGGGCGACGGTGTCCTGGTTCAGGAGTACCAAGTACTTGCCCCGCGCGTGGCTGGCCGCCAGGTTGTTGCCGCCCGTGAAGCCTAGGTTGCCCTGGGCCCGGATCACCCGGGCTTCCGGCGCCGCGGCCTCGACGGCGGGCGCCGTGTTGTGGCCCGGGCTGTTGTCCACAACGATCACCTCGAAATCCTGCAGGCTCTGGTCACGCAGCGCGGTGAAGCAGCCGTCCACGTAGTCGGCGCCGTTGTACGTGATGATCAGGACGGAAACCAGCGGCGCGGGCGGATCGGGGCTGGCGGCGCTCGGCATGGTTCCTCGATCCCCGGGGGGGCTTTTCGAACGACGCCGGGCGCCCAATTTGACCTTGTGGTCCAAGGCCCCAGGCCCCACGGATGCATACGGGCCACGCTTATGGCCCGGGCGCCGGTCGCCGCGTGTTGACCAGCGCGCGCGGGGGCGTTCGACCCAACTTCTTCATCGTGGGGGCACCCAAGTGCGGCACGACGGCCGTCGTCCACTTCCTGCGCGAGCACCCCGACGTCTTCATTCCATCCATCAAGGAGCCCAACTGGTTCAACCGCGACTTCGACGTGCCGCGCGCCGTCCACTCGCGCTCGGAGTACGAGGCCCTGTTCGCTCCCGGCGCCGGCGCCCCGCGCCGCGGCGAGGGCACGGTTGGCTACCTGTACTCCCGCGTGGCGCCCCACGAGATCAACGGTTACTCGCCGGACGCGCGCATCGTCATCATGTTGCGCGATCCCGTCGACATGCTGCCTAGCCTGCACGCCCAGTTCATCTTCGAGGGCTTCGAGGACATCCGCGATTTCGGCCAGGCCTTGGACGCGGAGGCGCCCCGCCTGGCCGGCGGGCCGCTGCCCCGCGGCGTGCGCGACCCCAAGCTGTTGGCCTACAGCAACTTCGCCAACTACGCAGCTGGCGTGCGCCGCTATCGGCGCGTGTTCGGCGCAGACAGCGTCCACGTCATCCTGTTCGACGACTTCAAGGCCGACCCGGCCGGAACGTACCGCGCGCTGCTCGAGTTCCTCGGCGTCCCCGGTCACGAGCCGGATTTCCGCATGGTGAACCCAGCCAAGGAGATCCGCAACTGGCGCCTTCACCAGTGGGTGTGCAACCCGCCCCGCTGGCTGCGCGGCCCCCGGGAAATCCCAGACCCCACCACCCTGCGCGGCGAGTTCCTTTACCGGCTCAAGCACTGGAACACCCGCACGGCCACCAAGAAGCCCCTCGACCCAGCCCTGCGCGCGCGGCTGGTCGAGATGTGCCAGCCGCGGGTGCGGGAGTTGGAGGAGGAGTTGGGGCGGAAACTGGAATGGGCACGGTAACTGGTGGGGCCGGCGCCCACGCGGCGCGACTCCTGTTGCAACAGCCAGGCACGGCGGCAGCAAGACACCGGCGACGGTCGCCAACCTTCACGAATCAGTTTTAAAGGGGTCCAGGTAGGGCCGCCACGAGGCCCATGACCAACTCCCCCGCTGAGCCGGCGAAGCACGACTGGGAAGACCTGCTCGTGGGCCTGGCGCGCCGCGCCGGCGACGCGATCCTCGAAGTGTACGAGCGCGACGACTTCGATGTGGAGATCAAGGGCGACGACTCGCCCCTGACGGCCGCCGACCTGGCGGCCCACAACGTCATCGTGGCCGGCCTCAAGGAGACCGGCATCCCCGTCCTGTCCGAGGAATCCAAGGGCATCGAGCGCACCACTCGCCAAGCCTGGAACGCCTTCTGGCTCGTCGACCCCCTCGACGGCACGAAGGAATTCATCAAGCGCAACGGTGAGTTCACCGTCAACATCGCGCTCATCGTGGACGGGGCGCCCAT
>JBFJYU010000275.1:0-4415 GCA_041622435.1 Thermoplasmatota archaeon
CGCACGCGGCGGGGGGTTGGGGGCCGAAGGTTGGGGGCGGGGGGCCACCGGATTGGGAGGGGATTGAGATCCGAGGGGGATGCGGAAAAGGGGGAAGGACCGTGGCAGCGGGTCGTGCAGCAACCGCTCAATCGGTAGCAAATCCCGATGCGGGAGCCACTACGACGGGGTTACCGTTTCGCCGAACAAGCCATGCGCGACATCGTCCAGCCAGGTGCGTACGATCAGCGTGTGCTCCACGTCGGCGAGCCCGGCGCGGGCGGCCAATTGCTCGATGCGGACCCGGATCGCGTCGACGTCCTCCCCGCCGACGGTGAAGGCCACACTGTTGCGGCTGGCCAGCGTGAACACTCGCGTCACGCTCGGGTCGCTCGCCAGCGTTTCGAGGTGCTGGCTCGTGGTCCGGGTTGTGCTGGAAGCCAGGGCAAACACCTCCAATGGCCGGCCGAGCTTGCTGGGGTCGACGCGGGGACTCAGCCCCTTGAGAACCCCGTTGTCGCGCAACCTCGCAAGGCGCTGGGTCACGACGGCCGGCGCCGCGCCGACGCGGACGGCCAATTCCTCGATGTCCAATTCTGCGCCATCGGCGAGGGCGCTGAGCAGCCGGCGGCTGATGGTGTCCACGGTGGACGCCTTCATGATCCGACTCCCCGGCCGCGGCAGCCGAAGAAGACGCGGGCCATCGCGACGAAGGCCAACAGGTCCGACCACGCATCGAACTTCACGCCGGCGATGCGGCGCAACTGCATGACGAGGCCGTGGGGCCACGGCGCCTCCATGCCGCGCACCATGTCGGTGAGGCGCAGCAGGATGTATTCGTCCGCCTGGGACGGAGCGAGCCGGAGCTTGGCGGGTGCTCCAGCCGCGCCCGGGAAAGCCTTCATGAGGTCTTCCGCGGCCACAGCGGATCCAAGACAGGCTTGCATCACGCGCAGCTTCAGGGCGGTTGGTAGAGGGTTCGCCTGGACGAGTCGGGTGTAGGCAAAGGCAAGAACTTCGTGGGACGAGTCGGCGACGGGGTCGGCCACGCTGGGAGAGGGGGATGACGCGAGAGTTTGTTGAAGCACCTCCACGTTGGTCACCAACCCTTCAATACGGTGCTCAGCGCCCTTGACCTTTTGCTTCAGGATTCGTGCCGTTAGATGGTTTCCATCTCAAACAGGCAGCCCGTACCATTCAAGGCGACTTGAATTCGGTCACCAAATCCAAGGACCTCCTCGACCGCGGCGGAACCGGGCCATTCGTAAACAAAATCGTGCGCGCCGGTGGTGGCTTTGAATCCGAGCCCCTGGAGGTTCTCCTTGATGGCGCTTGGCTTGGCGCCGTCGGCGCTGAACAGGACTTTCAGGTAGGTTTTCATGATAGCCATTGAACCCTTGTCGTTCGTCATGAACCTGCCGACCCAAGTCGAGGCGTCCAGCGGCGGGTCGGGCGCGGCGGCGGCGCGGTGGCCAGCGCCAGCCGCTGCCGGCCCAGGCCGTTAGCCGGTGTTGCGCAGGCCCGCGGCGATGCCGCCCAGGGTGCGCAGCACGGCTTCCTCGAGCGCCGCGTCGCCGGCCCGGAAGCGTGCCAGGAGTGGGGCTTGCAGGAGGTGAATGGGGTCGACGTCGGGGTTTCGCTCGGCGATCGAGCGGGCGAGCACCGGCGTGGCCTCTAGGAGTTCGTCGCGTCCGCCGGCGCGCAGGATCTGCTCTTCGGCCGCCCGCAGGCGGCGGCGCAGGCTTCGTCCCAGGGGATGCAGGGCCTCGGGGGCGAGGCATTCCTCGTAGTGGGCGGCTGCCTGGGCGTCGGCCTTGGCGAGACCCATCGCGATCAGGTCCAGCGTGGTGCGCCAGAAGGGCCAAGCCCGCATTGGCGCCAGGTCCTCGGCGCGCTCGGCGGCTTTTGCAAGGGCCTCATCGACCCCCAGCCAGGCGGGCAGGTTGAGCCGGTTCTGGGTCCATCCGAACACCCAGGGAATGGCCCTCAGGTGCTTGAGGCCGCCGCCCTGGTGGCGCCGCGCCGGCCGGCTGCCGATCTTCATCAGTCCGATCTCGCCGACCGGGGTGACCGCCTCGAAGTAGGCGAGGAACTGGGGGTCGCTGACCGTGTTGCGGTAGGAGTCGCGGGCGTCGGCGGCGAGGCGGTCCATGGCTTGGCGCCAGGCGGGTTGCGGGGGCGGGGGTTCGACGAGGGTGGCCTCTAGGACGGCGGTGACGTAGGTCTCGAGGGTCCGGTCGGCGACTCCGGGGAGGCCGAAGCGAGCCTGGATCACCTCCCCCTGTTCGGTGACGCGCAGGGTGCCGCCGACGGAGCCGGGGGGCTGGGCCAGGATGGCTGCGTGGGCGGGCCCTCCGCCGCGACCAACCGTGCCTCCGCGGCCGTGGAACAGGGTGAGTTCGACGCCGGCGGCGGTGCAGGCGGCGACCAGTTCTTCCTGGGCGCGGTAGAGGGCCCAGGCGGCGGCCAGGATGCCGGCGTCCTTGGCGCTGTCGCTGTAACCGATCATCACCTCCTGTCGGTTGCCGGCTGCCTGGAGGCGTTGGCGGTACCAGGGGATGTCCAGCAGGGCGGCCATGACGCGGGCGGCGCCCTCCAGGTCGGCGAGGGTTTCGAAGAGGGGCACGACCCGCAGGGCGTCGGTGTCGGCGACGCCGGCGGCGCGTTGGAGGTACTCGACGGCGAGGATGTCGGAGGGGTTGGCCGCCATTGAGATGACGTAGGCGCCGAGTCCCTCGGTTCCCTTGGCCAGCAGGCGCAGGGTGTCGATGTCCGCGCGCACGCCATCGGGGGCGTCGGCAGCGTCGGGCAGAGCGGGCACACCGGCCTCCAGGCCGTCGAGGAGGAAGCGTTGGCGCCCGGGTTCGTCGAGGGCGGCGTAGCCGCCTGGCGGGTCGAGGCCCGCTCGCCTGGCCATCCAGTCAATGACGTCCGCGTGCCTTGCCGCCTCCTGTCGGATGTCCAGGTTCACCAGCGTGACGCCAAAACACTCCAGTCTTCGTAGCAAATCTTGGAGGCGCCCTTCGGCGACGACGGCGGCGCCGGAGGCTCGCAGGGAGCGGTCGCACAGCAACAGGTCCTGGCGCACCTCGTCGGCGCTCCAGACGTGGGGCTCGTCGGCCGGCTGCCCGTCGCCCAGCAGCGCCACGATGCGGCGTTGGGTGGCGCGCAGCCGCCCGGCGAGGTCCCGCAACAGGGCGCGGTAGGGCTCGCGGGCGCTGCCGACGCGGGCGCGCAACTCGGCCGAGCAGGGTTGGAGGGACAGTTCCTCGCGCAGCCGGTCGACCTCGGTAGCCAGCAGGGAGGCGGCCTGCCAGCGGGCGAGCAGGAGGGTGCGCGCGGTGGTGGCGGCGGTCACGTTGGGGTTGCCGTCGCGGTCTCCTCCTGTCCAGGAGCCGAAGCGCACGGGCACGGCGTTGGGCGGGAGGCCGTGGTCGGCACCGAGCGACGCTTTCAGTTGGGAGTCGAGTTCGCGCAGAATGCGTGGCACAGCGTCCCACAGGACGGATTCGATGACGGCGAGGGCGCCGCGGGCCTCGTCTTCGGGCGTGGGGCGCTGGCGACGGAGTTCGTCGGTGTGCCACATGGTGGTGACGAGCCGGTGCAGGTCGGCCTCGATGGCGGCGCGTTCGTCGGCGAGCAGGTCCGGGCGGTCGCGTTCGGCGAGCCTTGCTGCGAGCCTGGCCTGTTGGCGCAGCAGGGTCCGACGGGTTGCCTCGGTGGGGTGGGCGGTGAGGACGAGCTCGATGCGGGTGGCGGCGACCGCCTCCATGAGGGCGTCGGGGCCGGCGGCGGCCGCCAGGCGGGGAATGGCCTCGGCGAGGGACGCCTTCTGGGGGGCGGCGCCGCTGCGGCGGTATTCGCGGCGGCGGCGCACGCGGTGGTGTTGTTCGGCGACGTTGGCCAGCGACAGGAAGAGGCTGAACGCGCGCACGACCACGACCGCCTGATCGGAGGGGAGTTCGCCGAGGCGCTGCAGGAGTTTGTCGGCGGCGTTGCGGTCCCCGGCGCGGGCGGCCTTGGCGGCGCGGCGCACCTGTTCGACGAGGGCGTAGGTTTCCTCTCCCTCCTGTTCGCGAAGGACGCGGCCGAGGAGGTCGCCGAGCAGCCGCACGTCGTCGCGCAGGGGAGCGTGGGGGTCCACGGATGGCCAACGGGAGGCGCGGCCTTTGAGGCTGCCTCCCTGCGTGGCCCCCCGACCCTTTTCCTACGACATTCGTAGCGCTAGGGGTTGGGCGCGTTGGCGGGGGCCAGCGGCACCTGGCGGCACCTGGCGGCGCCTGGCGCGCCCTGGTGGGCTCTGGGCATGCCTGGGCCCGGGCAGGGCCAGTCCAAGCGGGGCCGGGAGCAAAGGGGTGAAATACCGGAAGCCCCCAGAGTATGAGTTACAAAAGGATACTTAGGCCATGTTCCGACGCGATGACGCCGCCGTTGCC
>JBFJYU010000276.1:0-4414 GCA_041622435.1 Thermoplasmatota archaeon
CATCGTGGCACGCGTGCCGGCTTCGATTTCGCCTTGCAACCAGGGCGTGGTTGCCTTGCAGCCAGACGTGTTGCACGCCCGGGTGCCGGTGTACGTCGTGGCGTCGGGCGAGATGCTGATCGTCGTCGTGGCGGGCAGGTTGGTCAGCGTGAGGTCTGCGTTGGCGACGATCGAACTGGTTTCCAAGTCGACCACCGTGCGAACCGTCGGGTCATTGGTGAACTTGATCGCCAACTCCTGGCTGTTGGACGCCGCCGTGGAGGTCCAACTGGCGCCCTTGAAGTTGGAGATCTTCGCGGACACGCCAAACTGCAAGGTCCCGGGCGACGCCGTGCCGTACCCGTCGGGGCGCAGCCAGGCGCCGAGGAACACATCGCCGTAGTTGTCCGGGTTGTAGGCGAAGGTTCCCTTGCGGAAGATCAACGACGCGGAGTCGATGCCCCGGGGGGCGTCGAAGGCGAAGCCCGTGGTCGTGCTGCCGACGTTGAGGCTCGGGATGCCCTTGGCGCCCAGCATCAGGTAGATGTCGTTGGCGTCGGTGGCCTGGTTGACGAAGGCCTCGAACGTGATCTCGCCGATCTCCTTGGTGCCGAGATCCAGGTCGAAGCTGTCGGAGTCCCAGGTTCCCGCGTTGATCTGGGGGATGCTCTTGGCACTGAACTTGACCGAGGCGCCAACACCGTTGAGGTTCTGACCGCTGCGGGGGCCGAGAATGCCGACCAGGCCCAATTCGTCCAGGGTGCCTTGGGTGCTGATGGTGCCGCCACCGGTCCCGAAGTCGACGCCGATTCCGGGCACGCCCTTCGAGTTGAACAGCACGTAGGCGTCGGTGGCAGTGCCGGCCAGGTCGAGGACAAACTCGAGCGAGATCTCCTCGATGCGGCCGGCGAGGTCGATGGACAGGCTGTCCTTGTCCCAGCCGCCGGCCGTCAACTTGGGCACATTCTTGGCGATGAGTTGCGCCGACATGCCCTGGCCCGTCAGCGTGGTGCCGCTGCGGGGGCCAAGGATCGCAACCAGGTTCAGGAGATCCAGCGTGTCAGAGGTGCCGATGGTTCCTCCGCCGGAATCCCAGCCGACCGAGATGCCGGGCACGCCCTTGGAGTTGAACAGGGCGTAGGCGTCGGCGGCGGTGCCCGGCTGGTTCAGGATGAACTCCAGCAGGATCTCGCCGATCCGGCCGTCCAGGTCCAGCGCCAGGCTGTCCTTGTCCCAACCGCTGGCCGTGAGCTTGGGCACGTCCTCGATGACGAGGCGCGCCTGCAGGCCGTCGCCGCTGAGGCTGGTGCCACTGCGGCCTCCCACGATGACGAGGAGGTCGAGCAGATCCAGCGCCGCGCCGGTGCTGAGCGTTCCGCCGGCCGAGCCGAGGCCGATGGTGATGCCGGGCACGCCTTCGGCGTTGAACAACGCGTAGATGTCCGCCGCCGTGCCGGTAAGGTCCAGGATGAATTCCAGGGAGATGCCCGCGATCTGGCCGTTGAGGCCGAGGGACACGCTGTCCTGGCTCCAGGAGCCAGCCGTCAACTGGGGCACGCCGTTCATGTTGAACTTCGCCGACATGCCCTCGCCCACCAGGTTCGTGCCGCTGCGGCCGCCCAGAATCGCGATCAGACTGAGATCGTCCAAGGCGCCGCCGGTGGTGATGGTGCCACCGTCCTCGTCCCAGCCGACCGTGATGCCGGGGATGCCTGCGGCCGAGAGCGACGCGTACAGGTCCGACGCCGTTCCCGTCTGGTCGAGGCGGAACAGAAGCGAGATTTCCTCGATCCGTCCGGACAGGCCGAAGTTGAGGCCGCCCTCACCCATGGAGCTGGCGGAGATCGCCGGCACGCCCTTGGCCGTGAAGCGCGCGTACAAGCCTTCTCCAACCAGGTCGAGGCCGGTGCGGGGACCGACGACGACCAGCAGATCCAGCAGATCCAGCGTATCCGTGGTGCTGAACGTGGTGCCGCTGTCGGGCCACGCGACCGAGATGCCGGGCACGCCCTCGGAGTTGAACAGCGCGTAGACGTCCGTCGCCGTGCCGCTCAGGTCGAGGATGAACTCGAACGCAATCTGCTCGATCTGGCCGTCGAGACCGAGGCTGAACACCTCGTCGCCGAAGGCGCCAGCCGTGATGGCCGGCACGCCCTTGGCGGTAAACTTGGCCGACAAGCCTTCGCCCGTCAGCGTCGTGCCACTGCGGGGGCCAACGATGGCCACCAGGCTCAGCAGATCCAGGGCGCCGGTGGTGCTGATGGAACCAACACCGTCGGGCCAGGCAACGTTGATGCCGGGGACGCCCTCCGAATTGAACAGCACGTAGGCGTCCGTGGCGTCGTCCGCCATGTTCAGGATGAACTCCAGCGCGATCTGCTCGATGCGACCGTCGAGGCCCAGGCGGAACTCGTCCCCGCCGAAGGCGCCGCCGCTGATGGCGGGCACATTCTTGGCGGTGAAGGTCACCGACACGCCCTCGCCGGTCAGCTTCACGCCGTTGCGCGGGCCGACAATGCCGACGAGGTTGAGCAGATTCAGCGGGCCCGTCGTCGAGATGGACCCGACGCCGTCCGGCCAGCGCACATCGATGCCCGGCACGCCCTTGGAGTTGAACAGGACGTAAGCGTCCGCGGCCGTGCCGGCCTGATCAAGGATGAACTCCAGCGTGATGCTGGTGATCTGCCCGTTGAGGCCCAGCGCAAACACATCCTCGCCAAACGAGCCGCCCGTGATGGCGGGCACGCCGGCGGCGGTGAAGCGCACCGACAGACCCTCGCCGTTGAGCGCGGTGCCCGACCGGGGGCCCACGATGGCCAGCAAGTCCAGCAAGTCCAGGGTGCCGGTGGTGCTGATGGAACCAGCGCCCTCGGGCCAGGCAACGTTGATGCCGGGAACACCCTGCGAATTGAACAACACGTAGGCGTCGGCCGCGGTGCCAGACTGATCGAGGATGAACTCCAGCAGGATTTGGCCGATGCGGCCGGCGAGGCCCAGGTTGAAGTGGGTGTCGCCGAAGGTACCGGACACGGCCGGGACATCGCTGATGGAGAAGAGGATCGACAGACCCTCGCCCACCAGCGTGGTGCCGCTGCGCGGTCCCACGACCGCCGCCAACTGCAGCAAGTCCAAGTCGCCGGTGGTCGTGATGGAGCCGCCGTCGGCCCACCCGATCTCGATGCCGGGCACACCCAGCGCCTCGAAGAGGGCGTAGGCGTCCGTCGCCGTTCCCGCCTGATCGTAGATGAATTCCAGCGTGATCGATTCGATCTGGCCATCAAGGTCGAGGCCAAAGGCGTCGTCGCCGAAGGAGCCGCCAGTGATGCGAGGCACGCCTTGGAGCGCGAATGTCGCCGACATGCCCTCCCCAGTCAGTTTGGTGCCGCTGCGGGGGCCAAGGATCGCGACGAGGTTCAACTCGTCCAGGCGCCCGGAGGTGCTGATCGATCCAGCCCCGTCCGGCCAGCGCACATCGATGCCCGGCACGCCCAGCGTCTCAAGCAACAGGTAGGCGTCGCTGAGAATCGACGGGATGTCGACGATGATCTCGACCGAGATTTCCTGGATGCGGCCCGTCATGGGCAAGGCAAACACGTCCCCGCCGAAGGCGCCGCCCGTGATGGCCGGCACGCCGCGAGCAATGAACTTCGCCGACAAGCCCTCACCGGTCAGGGTCGTGCCGCTGCGGGGGCCAACGATGGCAACCAGTTGCAGCAAATCCAGCGGACCGGTAGTCGTGATGGACCCAATGCCGTCCGGCCAGCGCACGTCGATGCCGGGCACACCCTGCGAATTGAACAACACGTAGGCGTCGCTGGCGGTGCCGTCGAGGTCAAGGATCAATTCGAGGCCGATCTCAGCGATCTGGCCGTTGAGTCCCAGCTTGAACACCTCGCCACCGAACTCGCCGCCCGTGACGCGGGGCATGTCTCGGATGTTGAATTTGACCGACAAGCCCTCACCGACGAGGTCAAGCTGGCGGCGTTCGCCCACCAGGATCACGAGGTCCAGCGAGTCCAGGCGGTCCGTGGTGCTCATGGTCGCGGCGCCGTCGGGCCACCGCACATCGATACCGGGCACACCTTGGGCGTCGAACAGGGCCAACACGTCCGTGTCGACGCCGGGAAGGTCGACCAGCAACTGGACGGTGATCTGCTCAATCTGGCCCCGCAATCCGGCCGCAAACACGTCCGAACCGAATTGGCCACCGGAGATCGCGGGCATGCCGCGCAACGCGAAGGTTGCAGACATGCCCTCACCCGCGAGGGTTGTTCCAGAGCGGGGGCCGAGGATGGCAACGAAACTCAATTCGTCAAGCGTTCCAGTGGTCTCGAACGTTCCCGCGCCATCCGGCCAGCGAACGTCAATGCCGGGGATTCCCTTCGCCGAGAGCAGCGCGTAGCCGTCCTTGGCGTCATCGGCGTCGTCCAGAATC
>JBFJYU010000277.1:0-4382 GCA_041622435.1 Thermoplasmatota archaeon
CGCGATCAGGCCGATCCAGGTTCCCGGTCTCCCAGGAATGCCGCTCGTACGTCTTGGCCGGCGCCCGCGCCGCTGACCCAGGCGGCCACCGCTTGCCCGGCGACGGCGTCAAGCCCGTGATAGTCGCCGAGCGAGGGCCAGGAACCGAGCCCGACGGGGCCGTTGTCGCCGATCCACGCTGCGTCGATGCGTTGCAGGCGCTCTGCCCCGGCCGCGTCGCGGTGCCAGGCCAGGTAGTGCCGCGCGCCATCGGCGTGCAGCCGGTGCCACGTCCCCCACAAGCCGCCGTCGGCATCCGCGGCTAGGGCGACGAGGGGCTCGCCCGCGTCGGCCATGCGGTCCAGGGTCGTGTTGGTCCAGCCGCCGGCCCCATCATAGTGCCATAACTCGACCGCCACCGCCCCCGAGGAACGCAGGGGAGCCGCAAGCAGGAAGAGGCCGTCGTCGTGCGCGACAACGCTTGGACGCGAAACGGATGCCAGGGGCGGCATGGGCACCCCATCCCATGTTGCGCCGTGGTCGACCGACAAGGACACGCCGACCGGGCGTTCGGGGCCGTCGCTGCCGTAATCCCGGTAGGCCATGTACCATGTGCTGGCGCCGGCAGCGGGCCGGGCATTGTGGTACGACCCTTCCGCCACCGCAACGGGTTCGCTCCAGGTGCGGCCGCCGTCAACCGATGCGGCGGCCACAGGAGTCAGGCGGGTGGATTGGTCGGCGTTCGAGGTGAACTCGACCCAGCCCAACAGCAGTTCGCCATTCGGGCCCTCACTGACGAAGGGTTGGTCCTGGTAGGTGCCCACGTTGGCGAGCGAGAGGAGGCCTAGACCCCTGGCAATCACCTGGGCTTCCGGGAACGTGCGGCCGCCGTCGTCGGAGCGGGCCACCCACAGGTCGAAGGCCGTGACGGCCAGCAGCGGAGGCTTGGGGCCCGGCGCCTCGCCGACTGTCGTGGAGCGGCCACCCATGCCAAACAGAAGGAGCGAGCCGTCAGAGTGCCAGTGCAGCATGGGATCGGGCAGGGCCTGGTAGGAGGAAAGCAGGTGATCCGGGGGGAGGGACGCCTGCAAGTCGTACGTGTCGAACGAGGAGCCCCGATTGTCAGTCACGTGTACCTTCATGCGCCACGGGTGCCCCGTCTCGTTGTCGCCACCGAATACCGTGGACACGATGACGGCGTGGTCCGCGTTGGTGGGCGACAGGGCGGCGGTTGGCTCAAACGCCCGTTCCGGCCCGTCATCAACGGACACCTCGCAAGGAGCCGGGCAGAGTTCCAGCGGCACGTCGTGTGGCAGCGGCGCCGAGCATCCGGCCAGCAGCAGGGTCAGGGCAACTGCGATTGGGGCGCGCACGGACGCTCGACCGGCGTCGGCCTACATAGCTGGTGGGGGCGACGTTTGGTTCGGGGTGCACTGCGGCCGCCCGGACCGCCGGGCCATTTCCGCGAGGCCGTTGGGCCTGCGGAGAATCAGGCGATCCTTGCCATGTGCTCATCCAGCAGGGCGGCGTACCGCTCGGGCTTTTCCAGGTCGGGGAAATGGCCGCAGCCTTCCCAGACGAGGATCGTGGCGCCCGGCACGAGGTCAAGGAAGGACTCCGGCGCCGTGTACTTGTGGGAGTGGTCGCTGGCTCCCCAAACCAGGGTGCAGGGGACCTGCGAACCGCTGAGCGCGCCGCCGCCTTCCCCAAGGAGGCCTTGGACGACGCCGGCGAGGCAGAAACACGACCCGCGATCGAAGGCGGCCTGGGCCGTCTGGGCAAACCACGGCGCCGGCTGGCTTCGGGGCAACGCCACGCAGTACCAACGGTCGGCCACGCGGCGGCGCAGGAGCCACACCAAGAGTTGACCCACGACTGGCACGCGAATCGGTCGGGGGATCGCGCGGCCGGCCCACGCGTCCATGGCGGCCATCGAGGGGGTCTGGGACAGAATGAGGCTCGTGATGCGCTCGGGGGCCAACTGCGCTGCCCGCAGCGCGTAGAAGCCGTTGGCGCACGAAAACGCCAGCGTCGCGGCGCCGATTTCCAGGGCATCCAGCACGCCCAGCACGGCCTTGGCGCCGTCATCCAACGAATGCCTGTAAGCCCGGCGCGGAAATGAAAAGCCAAAACCGGGCATGTCAAACACAACGACCCGGTGTTTCTCGGAGAGAAGTGCAATCAATTCGGCGTAATGCTCGATGACGTTGGGCCCATCGGGAACCAGCACCACGCAGGGCTTGTCCGATCCGGAATCATGCAGGCGCAAGCGGCCCGACGGCGTGTCCACGAGTCGCGTGGGCACGGGTCCATTGGTTCCGCGTCGGCGTCTGGCGGAGAGGCGGGTCAGTGCGGCGTCAAGATTGGAAGAGATCATGCGGCACGCAGCTCCCGGCCGGGGGCCGTGGGCGGACATCCTGTCTGCCCGGTTTGAAGCCGGCTGGTCCGTCGCCGGCCGCGACGGGGCAATTGATTTGCCATCGAGCCCGCTGGGCACGCCCTCCATGGCCGGCCACGAGCACCACGAGCACCACGAGCACCACACGCGCCAGCACGCACACAGGGATGAGGGCTGGGAGGACCGCGCGCACGACTACGACGCCGTTGTGGACCTGCTGGAGCCCGAACTCGGCAAGGCCAGCCAAGCCTTGCTCCGGGCGGCCCGTGTCGCGCCCGGGGATCGGGTGCTCGACGTGGCTTGCGGGCCCGGCCACACCACCGCGGCGGCGACCGCAGCCGGGGCCCACGCCACCGGCATCGACGCCAGCCCAGCCATGATCGCCATCGCCCGCGCGCGCTTCCCGCACACATCATTCCAGGAGAGCGACATGGGCGCCCCGCCGGCGGGGCCCTGGGACGCCATCATTTGCCGCCTTGGGGCCCACCACGCGTACCACGCTTGGCTGGCCGCCGCCCACGCAGTGCTCAGGCCCGGCGGCCGACTGGCTATCGCGGAAACCGACGCCCTCGACGCCGAGGCGCGCGCCAAGGACATGCTCAGCCCGGAGGAATGGGTCGAGCTCCTGCGCAGCGCCGGGTTCCACGACATTCAGGTCACCGACTCTGGAGCCAACCTTTCGACTCTGTCAGCGGAGGTCCTAGCCGAGGTTGCACAAAGGCTGGGATCCGATGGCGGGTCCCACCCCGAGGGCCCGATCTACGTGATTGCCGGCTTACGCGCTGGGCACCACTAAGAGCGTGAGGCCGACCAGACGCCAGCCGCTGGCCAGTCGAGGGTCCGCCGGGGGCGGCGTTTACGCCTCCGCACGGCCCTGGAACAAGGCGCTTTCCCGCTTCTCCATTTCTGCGGCGATGACCCGGCCGGACTCGCCCTTTTCCCGCAGCCGAGCCATGATGGTCCGGTAGCTTACCAGGTCCCGATCCTGGCTGAGCTTGAACACCGTATCGAGGGAATCCACCTCGATTTCAAACGCCACGATGGCATCCACGAGGCGGTCCGTGAGCTGTCGGGGAAGGTTGTCGAACGCCGTCGGCGATGCCTCGTCGGCGTCCTCAAAATGGAGTGACGTTCTCCTGAGGACCCGCTCCAGGCCCGCCCCGTCAAGAAAGCGCACCGTGCCCCGGGCATGCACGCTCATGTAATTCCATGTTGACGGCGTGTGCGGATTCGAATACCACGAACCGCTAACGTACACGTGATGGCCGGCAAATACGACGAGTACGTTCGAATTGGCCACAAGGGCCCTGTGGTGATCCGTGTTCTTCATCAAATGGCCCGCCAGGAATTGCCGACCGTCGCGCTCCTCCAGAAGCACTGGCGCCTGGGTCGCCACGGGCCTGCCTTTTTCGTCGCAGCCTGTAATGAAGGCCAACGGGTGATCGATCATGAATTGACGAATCACTTGCTCGTCCGATTCCTTGTGGTACGGCAGATCGTACATGGCCCCAAACAGCCTAATCGTCGCTCGGATTTTGTTGTTCGCCATACCTCCGGGCAATCTCATGGGCGCGAACCCGGCGTCCCATTGGACCGATGCCGAACAGCGCAGCGCGCGAAGCAACCTCCGCCGATTTGCTTTCAGCTACACCAAAGGCCCTTCTAGGGCGAGGCGCGTCCATTGCTGATGCAACACGCCCAAGCCCCCGATGCAGCGCGCCTTGCACCGCGCACCCGCAGCCCCCGGGCGGCGGCCCTGCCTGCGGCCCTGGTGGCGTTGCTCCTCGCTTCAGGATGCGCTGCACCAAATCCGGACGATGCCGGGGCGGCTCCCCAGTCCCAACTGGACATTCCGGCGGCCGGCTGGCGGCACGAAGCCCTCGACGGCATGGCGTACCACGTCTGGGTGCCGGCGGGCCTCGCAGCGCCGAGCGCACTGGTCGTTTTCCTCCATGGGCTCGATGAAAACGCCGCCGTCGCGGCCGCCTACACCGGGATCCTTGAG
>JBFJYU010000278.1:0-4332 GCA_041622435.1 Thermoplasmatota archaeon
CCGGCCAGAGCCCCGAGAGGTGCGGCGACAAGGCGGCTCGCGCCCGGCAGCGTCTGGTGCTCGATGGCCAGGCTGCGCGTCCACAGCGCCAGGCCGCCCGCAAGGGTCGCCAGCAGCATGCCAACGTAAGGCAGAAGCTGGGGTTCAACGGCGAGGATGTCGAGGAATCGGCCCGGCGCGTCGGGATTGAACGTGTTGGTGGGGTCGGTGAAGGCGTGGACGCTCACCCACAGACCGCTGCGGGTGCTGATCGTGGACAGCAGCGTCAGGACGAGCGGCAGCAGCGCCAGAAGCGGACCCGCCGCCGTGTACCGGCCATACTTCAAGTGGTGAATCTGCGCGTGCAGGTACGCCGTCAGCGCCAGCCACGGCAACAGGTTGGCGACCTCCACCGGATCCCAGGCCCAATAGCCACCGAAACCCAGCGTGTAGTACGCCCACAAGCCGCCCAAGCCGAGCCCCGCCGTCGCCAGGAACCAGCCGGCCCGCGTCCAGGTCAGACTGAACCGGCTCCACTGGTTGGTGCCCGTCACCATGTGCGCCATGGCCGCCGCGGCGGGAATCGTCGCCAGCGCGTACGCGACGAACTGGATCGGCGGGTGGATCAACATGTACGGCGACAGCAGCGTCGGATTCAGTCCGTTGCCCAGCGGCCGGCCGCGCAGGAAGAAGTCGTCCGTCGCATGGAACGTGTCCTGGCGCGCCGCAGCCAACAGGAACATGAACACGTACGACAACAGGAAGAGGCCCGTCCACGCGCGGGCGCGCCCCGCCTCGTCGTCCCGGTCGGGCCGCCGGCGGATAGCCAGCGCCGCCACAATCGTGAGAACCGTGCCCCAGAGGAGCAGGCTGCCCTCACGGCCGGCCCAGACGCCCGCCAGGCGGTAATGGATCGGCAGGTCCGTGCGCGTGTAGAGGAAAACGTACTCGACCGACAGGTCGCCGAGCAGGAAGCGGCTGGCCAGGTGCAAGATCGCCACCGTGGCGAGGCCACCCGCGGCCCATGTGAGTTGCCGCGCCCACGCCTGCGCGCGGTCGCGGCCTCGCACGTGGAGCGCCTGCGCCGCCAGGGCCAAACCCGCCGCCACGGCTGCCGCCGTCACGAGCAGGTTCGCTCCCGACCACAGGCTCAAGGTCGGCCTCCGAAGCGCGGCAAGGCCACCAGCGCCGCTCCGGCGAGCGCCGCGCCACCCGCAAGAAGCAGGCTTCCCGGCGCCTGGAAGTAGCGCGCCCCGGCCCCTCCGGCCACGTTGATGTACGCCGGATGGCCCCGCTCCTCGGCGAGCTCCTCCACGACCGTGTCGCCGTAGAGGCACGGCGCGCACCACGTCGCCGAGTACAGTTCCAGGAGCACGCCTTTCGAATCCTGCCGGGTCACGCCAGGGTCCGACCCCCGGTGGGTGGTCGCCTGAACCACCTCGAGCGGGTCAAACCGCAAGCCGTGGCCGGGGCCCTGCTGGAGCCACGCGGACACGTACAACTCCGGTCGCTGCCAGGACGGGGGCACGTCGAAGACCAGCCCCGCCTCGCGAGGGGCCATGCCGTCGGAGCCGGGCCCGGCACCCAGGTCCATCAGGGGGCCAAGGTCGCGAACGGCGCGAACCGTGAACCGGTGGTCCGTGACGCCGTTACTGAGCGCCGCCGGCGGATCGTAGAACACGTGGTCCTCGGCCACCGCGACCCAGAGCCGCAGGTCCTCGCCTGACAGGTCCACGGCGGGCACCACGGTCACCTCGGCCAGCAGCCGGTCGCCGTCGAAGCGGGACACAACCTCCAGCGCCGCCGGCACGCCCGACGAGGCACCCGCGGGGGCCCGCTGCTCCAGCGCGGCCACGTACGCGTTGCGCGTCGCCACGTACGGAGCGTCCCCGTCCGGAAGCCCCTCGATGGGCACGACGCCGTCGACGACAAGGCTGGGATAGCCGAAGCCGTCCCGGCCGACGTCGTAACGCTGATAGCGTGCCACGAAAGCGTCCGTCGTGCCGTTTGCCCCACCCACGGCCAGCGGCGCGCCGAGCGGGTCGGCGGGGTCGGGGAAGGGGTGGTGGACGAGCACCGTCAGCGCCGGCCCGGGCAAGGGCTCCAATTGGGCGGCCACCGGGGTGGTGGCCGTGCCCACGGCGAGCGCCAACAGCGCGGCGAACACGGTGATGGTGGCGGCCGCCGACAGCTTCACGGCTGGGCCGACGCCGCCGAGGTCATTAGGGTTCTGGGCGCTCGCGCCCCACCGGGACCCGGCGCCGGGCCGCCGTGGCGGCGCCAAGCCCGCGCCACACCAGCGCGAACCACGCGGCAACCACCACGATGGTCATGATGGGCGTGTAGATTCCCAGCGCGCCGTGGTCGGCGATGAAGGGCGCCGGGTGGATGTGGGGCCACGGGTCGCCGAGGTAGTCGAAGGCCAGGTTGATGCCGAACCAGGCGGGAACGACCGCAGCCATCCACCACGGAATCGCGTCCCGGCGCAGGTCGCGCGCCAGGACCAGCGCCTCCAACGGCATGCCCATGTGCGCGAAGAACAGGATGTTGTTCGTTGACCCCCACTCCCACGTTCCCAGCTGCTCCGGATAGCTCAGAAACAGGAACGTGGTCCACAGACCGACCTGAATGTTGGCGATGAGCGCCATGGAATCCAGCAGCCGGCTCCGTCGGCCAAACTGGTACAGGACCAGGCTCAGGGAGAGCAACAGCACGGCGTTGGGGCTGTCGGCGAGGAAGGGCCACCACCACGGCTCGTCGAAGCACGAGTCGCCCGAGTGGTCCACGCGGCAAGCGGTTCCAGGATTGAACTGCCCGACATCCCAGTAATAGTAGTAGCCGAAGCCGATGCCGGCCAGGTTGGCGAGCATCAACGCGGCGACCAGCCGGCGGTCGGCCTTGAACTGGTGCAGAAACTCCCAGAGGCGCTCCACGATGGCCCCGACCCGGCCGGGGGCATAACGGTTGCCACCCAACCGCTCGCCGGCCGAGGGGTAGCGGGGGATCTGCCGCGTCGCGAGCCCTCCACAACGCTTTCGAAGCGGCCCGGGTCGAACCACGTCGTGCGCCGAGGCCTTCCGCGTTTGCTCCCCGCCCTCCTGCTGGTCGCCGCCCTGCCGGGCCTGTCCGGTTGCGTCGGCTTCTGGACCGGCGCCGCCGACGTGCCAGCCCCCGCCTTCGAGCTCAACGACGTGGACGGCCAGACGCACAACTTGACCCGCTACGAGGGGCGCTACCTGCTGCTGGATTTCATGGGGACCTGGTGCGGGCCGTGCCAGCGGGGTGTGCCCGGCCTGCGCGACCTCCAGGAGGCCTACCCGGATCTGGCGATCCTGTCGCTCAGCAGCACCGACACCGAGTCCGAACTGGCGGCGTTCCACGTCCAGTACGGCCTCACGTGGCCCATCGCCCGCGACACGGACGCCGTCATCGCCCGCACCGTGGCCGCCGCGAGCACGCGGGAAGGCGTCCTGTGGCCCACCTACGCGCTCGTGGACCCGGCCGGCCGCATCGTGTTCTACCACGAAGGCGAAACCCTGCCGGCCACTTTGGCCGCCGCCCTGGACGGCCAGGGCGTGGCGGGCCCCGGCTGGTCCACGGCGACACTCCTGGCGCCCGCCGCCGCTGCGGTGATTGGCGCGCTTGCCTTCCACTCGCCCTTCCTGCACGAAGCCACGGGGCAACTCGACCGGCCCAGACGCCGCGCCTTCGCCCTCCAGGCAGTCACCCTGCACGGACTCCTGGGCCTGGCCCTCTACCGCTGGGGAGCCCCCGCCACCGGCCGCGTGTACAACGTGGCCCTGCTGGCCGCCGTCGCCGCACCAATCGCCATGTGGTGGTGGCGCCGCAAGGGCACCGCGGACGTGCAACCGGAAATGACCGACGGCCGCGGCATGGCGCACCCCCACCCCGTACGCGCCGCATGGAGCCTGAACCTCAACCTGCTGTGGTACGCCCTGCCCGCCTGGGCCGCCGTCGTCCTCGCCGCCCTGCACGGCATCACAGCCGTGGCGAGCATTGCCACCCTTGCAGCCTTCGGCGCCGGCCTCGCGGTCGCGGCCCTCGCCGGCCGAGCGTCCGCCCCGGACGACGCCCCGGAAAGCACCGCCTGGCTCGGCGCCGCCGGTGTTCTGGCCGGCGCGGCCTGGACGGCCATGCGCTACATCGGCATGATTTGAGGCCACCGGCTACGCCGCCGGCACCCCACCGCAGCACCAGCAAACCCAGTCTAATGCATCTGCGGACGGCCAAGGCCAACTGCGAATGCGGACGGCCGGATTCGAACGGAGCGCTGGGCTCGCTCCACCCGCCCCCCGGGTGCCACCGGCTACGCCGCCGGCACCCCACCGCAGC
>JBFJYU010000279.1:0-4330 GCA_041622435.1 Thermoplasmatota archaeon
CCTACTGCTCGGAAACGGGCAAGACCATCATGAACCAGGGCGGCGACTGCGTCGATGCCGCCATGACGGTCCTCCGGCCGCACCTCGATGATGTCGGTGACTACGGCAGCCGCGTGTTCAGCTGGGCCCAGGGATACCCCAGCGACTTCGCCCACTGGTTCCGCTGCAAGGCGGTTGACATCACGAACTGCGGCGGGCCGCCGGGCGGTTTCCCCGGTCCGGGCATCAACCCCCTCTAAACAGGTGGATTTCCTTTTCCTTCTCACACACGAAGCCAATCGGTTGACGGCGCAGGCAAACGCCTGCCAACGTTTCTCTTCTATTCAGGACTTCTTATAGCTGGTTGAACGCAAATACCCTCGCGGCTCACCGCCGCAGGTGATTGCTTGAAAACCCCGCTCCTGACCCTGCTTCTATTGGGAATGCTGGCCCTGGCACCACTACAACCCGCGTCGGCTTGCGCTGGCGATGGCTGTCCGTGGAGCCCTTACGTTGAGCGCGCGGAGGACCTTGCCCTCCTCGCCATTTACATCGCCTGCGGGGCCGAGAACCTGGGTGAAACCGTTCAGGCCTGCTTCAATTACTGGTACGATCGGGTGCAGAACCTCCCGCCGTCCGTGCTGGGGGAGGTCCAGGAAATCATTGATCTCGTGATCAATCTTTATTGCAACGTCCTCGGTGACCCGAACCGGCCGCCGTGCAGTTCACGTTGACGAAATCCTTCCTGTTCGTCCCCCTTCTTCCGCCTTTTTGGAGCTATCCGGGTCGAATTCGCGATTTCCCTTTTTGGCGATTGCCCGCGCGTGAGGCTACGCAGGAAAACCTGATTCAGCCTTCCCACAGCCCTTCGTCGGCCGCCGCCACCCCACCGGCCTCCTCGACCGGCTGTTCGACGACGGGCGGCGTCCAATCCAGGTGCTCCGCCACGATTTCGGCCAAGTCCTTCGCTTGGATCGCGTCCTCCTTGCCGTTGAGACTGAGGCCGTCCTTGATCATCGTCAGGCAGAAGGGGCAGGCGGAGGCCACCGTGTCGGCGCCCGCATCAATGGCTTCGCGGGTGCGCAGCACGTTGATGCGGGTCTCTTCCTGCTCGATCTCGAACCACATGTTGCTGCCGCCAGCGCCGCAGCACATGCCCTTCTCGCGATTGGAGGCCATCTCCAGCACCGGCAAGCCGTTGTTGGCCTTCTCCAGCACGCGGCGCGGCGCATCGAAGATGTCGTTGTGGCGGCCCAGGTAACAGGAGTCGTGGTACGTGACCTTCATCTCCTTGCCCTCCACGAGCGGCACCTTGCCGTCGTCAATGAGGCGTTCCAGGTACTGCGTGTGGTGGATGACCTCGAAGTCGGCGCCGAAGTCCGGGTACTCGTTGGCCAGCGTGTTGAAGCAGTGGGGGCACTGCGTGATGATGGTCTTCACGCCGTACTGTTGCAGCGTCACGAGGTTTTCCATCACGGACTGCTGGAAGCGACCCTCCTCGCCGAGGCGGCGGGCGGGGTCGCCCGTGCAGCGCTCCTCGTTGCCGAGAATGGCGAAGTCCACCTCGGCGGCGTTGAGGATCGTGGCGAGGCTGCGCGTGACTTCGTTGTTGCGCGGGTCGAAGCTGCCGACGCAGCCAATCCACCACAACAACTCCACCGGCTCGCCCTTGGCAAGTTTCTCCTGCGCCGTGGGGACGTAGACGCCGTCGGGCAGTCCCGCGGTCCAGCCCATGCGGTCGCTGGCGGGGAATCCGTACGGGTTGCCGGCGTTGGTCAGGTTGACCAGCAGCTTCGATTGATGCTCGTCAAGCTTGGACTCCATCACGAGCGCGCGGCGCATCTCCACGATGATGTCAACGTGTTCGATGTCCACGGGGCATTCGGTCATGCACGCGCGGCACGTGACGCAGCTCCACAGCGTCGCCTCCTCAATCTGGTTCCCGAGGTCGCCGACGTCGGTCAGCTTGGGAGACTCGTAGTCGGCGCCAGCCTTGTTGCCGGCGCGGTAGTCGGCCCACATCTGGTGCTGCAAGTCCTGAATGAGCTTGCGCGGCGACAGCGGGCGGCCGGCGGCGTTGGCCGGACAAACCGACTCGCAGCGGCCGCAGTTGGTGCAGGCGTCAAGGGCGAGTCGGTCCTTCCAAGTGAAATCGCGAATCGTCGCGTAGCCGACCTGGGGGAGGTCCATGTCGCCCGACTCCATCATCTCCTGCAGGCTGAACGGCGTCGGGAGGTTGGCCCGAGCCTGCCGGTCGTCGTCGTGGAAAAACAAATTCGCGCTGCTCGTGATGATGTGCTTGAACTTGGTCCACGGAAGGATCGCCAGCACGCCCGTCCACAGCGCGAAGTGGAACCACCACGTGCCGCGGTACAGCGTTTGCAGGGTGCCCGCCTCCATGTCCACAAACAGGTAGGCGATGGCGTTGCCGACAAACGACCAATGGGCGTACGTGATGGCATTGTCATCAATCTGGTGCCGGATGCGCATGCCCTCCAGCAGGAACCCGGTGATGCCGATGAGCAGCAGGACCACCAGAGCCCCGATGTCTCCGGTGCGCGTCGGCAGGTGGGCGGGCTTGTCCACCCAGCGGCGCTTCAGGAACAAGGCAACGCCCAGCAGGAACAAGATGCCAAAGGCGTCCAGGATCAGCTCGAAGAGCAGGTATTGGTTGCCAAACAGCAGCTTGCTGTCCAGGATCAACTCGAAGAAATCGGCGTCGATTGCCACGATCGTCGTGCCAATGAAGAGGACGACGAAGCCGCCAAACAGCCACGCGTGCATCGTGCCTGGGCGCTTTTGTTGCATGAATTTGCGGTGGGTGGCGATGCCCTCCACCATGCGGCGCAAGCCGACCTTCCAGTCGCCGGGCTTCCATGCCTTGCCGACGCGCCAGACTTTCACCATTTCCCAGATGCCGTACGCAAACACGACCAGCGCGAGCGCGGTCAAGGCGTACATCCAGAAGTTGGTCCCCGGTGGCATCAGGTCCTGGTTGATGCGGCACGGGTAGTCGGGCGTGGGAACGCAATTGCCCTCGGCCATGGCGGCCGTTGTACCCGGAGGGTCGGCTATAGGGTTGACGACACGCTAAGGTAGGACGGGTCCAGGCTAACCTAGAACCAGTTCAAGTCTTACGGCCGCGGCGGGAGGGTCGGCACCGGCAAGCCTGCCAGGCCGTCGGCCTCGACGGCGGTGCCGCAAATCCCGCCGGCGTTGCGCAGGTCCGCCTTGTCCGCGCTGTCGAAGCGCGTGGGGATGCCGCCGTTCTGGATCAGCCCGACGATGTCGAACGTCTCGACGGCCCAGTACATGACGCTGTCGTCGTTGTTGGAGTGGCCCTGGTTTTGCGAGTCCTCGTGGTTGGTCACCATGGGGATGCCGTTGTCGACCAGGCCCAGCAAATGGCCAAACTCGTGCACGATGACCGCTTCGTGGATCTTGTTGGTCGACACGAGGATGTTCGACGCGGCGGACACGCGGTCGCTGAAGATGGCGATGGTGTCGCCCGCCAGCGCCACGCCCAGAACCGAGTCGCTCTTGGAGTAGCGGCCGTCAAGGTAGACCATCCAGGCCGACGCCTGGCCGTCGCCGTGCTTGGCATCCTTCCATTGGTCGCGCAGCGCAACCAGTTCTTCGGCCGTGTACGGCGAGCCGCCGCCGGGGATCTGGTCGTCGAGCCGGATGTCGATGCCGCCGGGCTTGTCCAAGCACTCGCCGAGGCGGGTCTTGAGCAGGTTGATGGCCGACTGGGGCGGCGCCTTGCCAGCGACGTAGTCGATCTCCACGACGAGCCGGTCGTAATCGCGGTCGCTGATGAAGTCGTAAGGGTCCGGCTGGTCGCCGACCAGCGATGACCCGAAGTCGTCGAGGCAGCCGGGAAGGACGATGGCGAACGCCAGGGTGGCAACGAGAATCCTGCTCACGGTGGTCACGTGGGCTTTGTTCCTTTTTTGGTTTTGCCACTGGTTGACCGAACCGACTCCCGGCGAAGGGCGTCCGGCGGGGGTGCCGGCCGTCGCCGACCGGCGCCTGCTGGCGCCCGCTGCCGCACTGGAGGGACGGCAGCTTCGCTCGCTGGTCGCGCTTGTAGGCGCTGGCGGGCTCTGGAGCCGCTTCTTACAGCTTGCCGGCCAGCGCCGGCAGCACCTTGTACAGGTCACCCACGATGCCGTAGTCCGCGACCTGGAAGATGGGCGCGTCCTTGTTCGTGTTGATGGCGATGATCAGCTTGGAGCCACGGATGCCCGCCACGTGCTGGATCTGGCCCGACACGCCGGCGGCGATGTACGCCTTGGGGCGAATCTCGTGGCCCGACAGGCCGATCCAGTGCTCCTCGCCCAGCCACTTC
>JBFJYU010000280.1:0-4329 GCA_041622435.1 Thermoplasmatota archaeon
GGCCACGCGGGGGTTGGCTTCGACCCGGCTGGGGCGCCGGGCGGCTGGCGCCCATGGGTGGCGAGCCGGCGGGCGGGGCGGGGTTGATGCGGTTGAGCGCGTCGACCATTTGCTTCTGCAACTCAACTTGTTCGCGCAGGTAGGGCGTCGCGGTCGCGGCCTGGACGAGGCTCTCAAGCAGGTGCTTGACCTCGAAGTAGGGCGCAACTCCTGTGAGCTGGTGGAACGAGCGCGCGCGGCCCACCTGGACCTCTTTGCCGCCGCCGGCCATGACGCCCACCCCGCCGGCCACGCCGGCCTTGGACGCGCCGCCGCCGACGCCGATTGCCGCCTGGCTGGTGTCCGCGCCGAGACCGAAGCCGCTCTGGGTCACCGGAATGATCGTGCCGAAGCGGAAGATACGGCCGAACATGCCCTGGCTACCGTCAATGTCGGTGATGGATTCGTAACGGATCTGCCGTTCGTGGCGCACGAGCGTGCCGCCCTGGAACAGGATGCGCAGGTTGGTCAGGATGTAGCGGTGGCTGCGGCGGTCCGCCTCCACCCAGATCACGGCGGGCAGGCTGGCCGCCGCCAGGAAGAGCGGGATGCCGGTACCGTAGGGCAAGTCCAGCCACAGGGTCAGGCCCAGCGTGGCCAGGCCGGCCACGGCGTACAGGATCGGGATTCGCCACTTGATCGCGACGACTGCGGCGATCACGCCGACGAGGGCGAGACCGATGAACATGAGAACAAAAGCGCTGGCCGTGTTGCCGTACAAAAACGACCAGAATTCGTACCAATTGGCGTCCTTGGTCGCGGTCCACCAGTCCGATCGGATCATTAGCGCCAGGATTCCGCCCCACACGGCGGGCCACAGAGCCAAGCCAAACCGCCCGCCGAAGCTCAGCACATGCGGCTTGTACTTGCCTTCAATGTTCTCCCCCGGCAGGAGACGGATCGACTTGCTCATTGCTACTGTGTGGGCCCAGGGGGTCATAAGGTTTGGTGGGGTGCCTCGGTGAGCGGCCGGCAATCCGTTCAGGCAAGCGGCGGGGGCTGGCCGCCGGCCTGCGCCAGCGCACGGGAATGCTCTACCTCCACCCACCCGGGCCGCCGCGGGGGGCGGCAAACACGAGAGCGATGGCGACGAGGCATGAGAGCACGATGCTTGACGCGTTGACGACCCACAGGGGCTGCGCCCACTCCGGCCAGGCGGGAACGACGCGGGCGGCGACTTGGATGGCGACGAAGAGGGCGATCGGCACGACCTGGAGGGCGGGTTTGATGCGTCCGCTGGCGGCGACGACGCGCCACACGACGGCACCGAAGAGGGCTAGGATGGCGCCGGCGATGGCGATGCTCCAGATCACCTGGAACGTGGTCCAGTAAACTCCGGGCCAGCGCGGGACGATGAGGAAGTACGCGGCGTAGAGGAGCAGGAGGAACAGGATCAGGGGCCACGGGTTGGCGCGGATGCGGGCCCGCAGCACGGCGATGTCGCCTTCGTCCTTGGTGCCGTGGAACCGGCTGCCCTTGACGTGGCTGGGGCGGCTGCTGGGCAGCGCGATGATGACCAGGAGGACGAACGCGACGCCCGGCCCGGTGGCAAGATCCACGCTGCCGACGGTTTCCACGAGCCGCAGGGGGAACGTGGCGAAGGTGGCCTTGAGAACCTCCCACGCCGGCTCCAGCCCCACTCCTCCGGTGGCGAGTCCGAAGACGTTGCGATCGAGAAGCAGCCACGCGGCGCCGAGAACGAGGGCGGGCGGGATGAACAGCGGAGCGAGGGCGGCGGCGAGGAAGAACAGGAACGACACCGGGCCTCGTTTGAGTCGGCGGGGCGTCACGTGCCCGGACTCCGCCTTGACGTTGAACGCCTTGATGCCGTGGCCGGACAGCAGGAGAACGCTGGCGTGGCTGAGTTCGTGGATGAGCGTTCCAAACCAACTGACGATCGTGTAGAGCCACGTGTGGTGGCGCGTCAACTTCACCATGGCTCGCCGCAGCACCTCGACGCTGAACGTCTGCGCGCGCCAAAGCGCCCACACGGCAAACGGCGCGAAACTCGCAGCCAGAAGTGCTTCCCACCAAATCATTCCCTGAATTTCCACGGTGCGCCCGCGCTCAACGTGGAGGGGGGAGGGCTTGAAGGTGACGCTTTACGGCCAAGCCGAAGCCGGCCCCCGTACAACAAGAGATCCGCCGCCGACTCCGTGGCCGTGCTGAGCCATCACGAAGCCATAGCCCGCCTCGCCGGGGGCCGCACAGCGGCCCCGCCACACGGACGCGATTTTGTGCTTGCGCTCGTGCTTTCAGCGCGGCGGCCCCGGCGCCACGCTTGCTGACGCACGCACGAGTCACTTGTCCAGGCCATCGCCCCACAGGCGTGGATCCAGGATCAACGAATCCTTGTCCACCTCGACCAAATTCCAATTGCTTGACGACGGGTTCAGCAAGATGTTGGATCCAGGCACGACCGCGCTGGGAACGGCAAGGGCAAGCGCGCCGGAGTCGAGGAACAGGACGCCCTGCGTCCTTGCATTAGCCGCCTTCGGCACGACAGCCACCGCCTCGTCCGGAACAGACGCTCGCAGAAGACACCACTCATGAAGGTCGCTGCTACGCACGCCACCCGCCATCACTTCCAAGACCGCGAGAGCGGCGTGCTCGCTCGCGTACACCATCGCCCTACCCTCAGGGTTCCACCGGCCGCCATACTTGCGGGCCCCCTCGCCGGTCCAGGCCGATGCCGCGTAGTTCCGATGGACGCAGCGCCAGACGAACATCAGAAGACGCCATGCGCCAGCCGGCCAATGAGTGCTTCGACTTCCATGGCACCCAGTTCCGTGCCGGCCGCGTCCAGGGGGCGGCGCCCGGCAAGACGGGGGTTTTCCTCCACGAGCCAAGCCACCGCCCGCGATGGGTCCGGGAACAGCTCCAGCGTGCGGTCGAAGATCCTGGCGATGCGAGCGATGCGCTCGGATTCGTGGTCGGGGAAGGATGCGGTCGCGAGCCGCTTGCGCCCCGTGCTGGCCGCGATGTGGGCGGCCTCGAAGAGCTGCTCCTGGGTGAGCCCGGTGTATTTGAGGAACTGGCGGACCTTGGCGCTGGACAATCCGTTGTGGATCTTTTCAGCCAGTTCCAGCCGATCTCGCGCCTTCATGCGCAGGCTCACGATTTCAGCATCGCCCATTGTAGCGCCCATGGGCGCTCATTCGATATGAAACATGTGGGCCGGGTCCTTGGTCGGGGCGCCGTCCACGAAGTTGAAACCAGGGCCCGCTGGCCGCAGCGCGCCCCGCCCCCCCATTGAGCCGAAGCTCCGTGCAGGGCGAATCGCGCCGATTAAATTCATCCTGTTCCCCTGCCTTTCCCATTGGCTGGCCTGTATCCAAACCCGCAGATCGAAACGATTGAGGTCGGCTCGGTGGACGAGCTGCTAAGCCACGTTCTCTACGCGGGAGAGGGGCTCGCCGGCTCAGGGAGAGATGCGCCGGTCTACCGAGGCATGAAAGACGCCAACTGGACGCTCTTGACGAGCTTCGACCGCCTGGCGGACCGCCCTTCGCCCGGCTGCGACGACGCCAAGCAGGAAATCGAGGCTGCCCTCCTTGCTAGCTTCGAAACGCACGCCCGCGCGTACACCGGCGACAGCGACCCTAAGGTAGGGGAGTTGATGATCGTGGCACAGCATCATGGCCTCCCCACGCGCCTCTTGGATTGGACCCGATCACCCGTGACGGCGGCCTATTTTGCCACAAGGGACTCGGATTCCCGCACGGACGCCGTTGTGTGGGAGTTAGATCCGAAACAACTCGGCTCCTCCATCGGACTCGGATCGATTCACATTCACGGGTCAAGGCTTCTTTCGAAGCGGTTCCATGAAGGGGGGGTTACCGCTCCGCAACGCTTGCTGCAAGGGGGCAGAGGTCATCCCAGCATCAAGATGAGCGCGAGGCCATATCTCGTCGAGCCGCCGGCGATTCACCCAAGGGTCGTCGCTCAGCAGGGTATGTTCACGCTGTTGGCTGATTTCCGGCTCCCCCTGGATACGGCGATCGTCGACGCGGGCTCCGAAGCTGCCCTCCGACGCTTCGTCATTCCGGTGTCCAGCCTTCGCACCTTCCAGATACAACTGCGCCGGCTCGGTTTTTCACAGCGCACCCTGTTTCCAGGCCTCGAAGGCATCGCGGCCGACGCCGCGTGGGAGCACAACCGCGCCAACCTTGTCTAGGAGGTGGCTAGACTGCCCCAGCACAACAACAATACCGCCGCCGACTCCGTGGCCGTGCTGAGCCATCACGAAGCCATAGCCCGCCTCTCCGGGGGCCGCGCAGCGGCCCCGCC
>JBFJYU010000281.1:0-4299 GCA_041622435.1 Thermoplasmatota archaeon
GACGGCTGCATCGTGATGACCCAGCGCATCCACAATCATGGTGGGGAGTGCGGCGGTCACGTTCACGGGCTGTCGTGAGCTTGCGAGCTACAGCCCGTGTGACCGTGGGCCCGTTGGGGCCCATGCGATCCGGCTGTCGTGAGTGAGCCGCGGTCCCTTGATCGCGGGCCGGCTTGCCGGCCCGTGTGACGGGGAGTGCGGCGGTCACGTTCACGGGCTGTCGTGAGTGAGCGAGCTACAGCCCGTGTGACCGTGGGCCCCCGGGGATCCATGCAACTGTCGTGTTGGATGATCCAGTAACATGGGGAAACCAGAATAGTCCGGGCCCGCCTCGCCGCGCCCGTGCGACTGACCAGCCTTGCTGCCGCCCTGATGATGGCCCTCGCGGTACCCGTCCTGCCCGTGGCGGACGGTGCCTCGACCACCGTCGAGCGCCACGAGTACGATTTCGGAATGATGTTCGTGGAGGACAGCCAGTTGCCGGGCTACACCTACCAGGCCCGGCTACAGGGGTCCGTCCACTACCCCGTTGACGGCGCCGGGCCATACCCGGTTGTCCTGTTCATGCACGGGCGCCACGGCACCTGCGACGTGATCGGCGAGGAGCTGTTCGCGCTCCAGTACTTGTGCCTCAGCATCCCGGGCTTCCTGGAGCCCATCAACAGTTACACGGGCTACGACTACCTGGCCGACGATCTGGCGGAGCGCGGCTTCATCGTGATCAGCGCGGACGCCAACGATGTCAACGACCGCGACCTGCCGGGCAGCGTTGGCCTGGGGATCGGTGACGCTGGCGCGCGGGCCCGGGCCGAAGTGGTCCTGCGCACACTGGAGGAATTCGAGGCGCTCAACGGCAGCCCCTGCGACTGCTCGATTGGCTCCGATCTCGTGGGCCGGCAGGACTTCGACCGCGTCGGTCTCATGGGCCACTCCCGGGGCGGCGAGGGCGTCACCCACGCCATCGGGCTGAATGCGGCGAGGGCCGATCCGTTCGCCTTGCGCGCAGTGTTCGCCCTGGCTCCGACCGCGTTTTACAACCAGGAGGCGCCCGGCGTGGCCCACGCGACCCTGCTGCCCTACTGCGACGGCGACGTGTTCGACTTGCAGGGGGCGTACATGTACGACGAGTCCCGCTACCTCTCGGCGTCCGAGCCGGGGGCCAAGTACCAGTTCCTCATCATGGGGGCCAATCACAATTACTACAACACGGTCTGGTCGAGCGACGATGCTGCCTTCACGGCCGAGGTCGGTGACGATCCGTACTGCGGCTCGGCGGACGGAGCCAATGGGCTTGGCAGCGGCCGACTGAACAAGGTGGCCCAGAGGCGCACCGCGCTGGTTCTGGTCAACGGATTCTTCGGGCTTCATCTGGCCGGCGATACCCGCTACGAGGACGTTCTGACCGGTCAGGCGCAGATGCCGGCCGAGGGTTGCCCCGCCGGCATTGGCCCGTGCGACGTCCTCTACGCCTCGTACCACGCGCCCGCCGCCGGCCGCCTCGTGGTTGAAGACACCCTTGACAGTGGGGCGCTGACCGCCAACGACCTCGGCGGCGCGTCCACGTTCAACGGGTTCGCCGCAGTCGACACGTGCGATCCCTCCGACTGCCCGAGCGATCCGACGGCGGGCGGCGCCCACCAGTTGAGCCTGGATTGGGACGCCGCCGCCACGTACAGCACCGTCATCCCCGCCTCGGCGAGCGACGTGTCCGGTTTTGACGTCGTCAGCTTCCGCCTCGGCGTCAACTTCGACAGCAGCCGCAACCCCGACGGCCAGATGCAGGACGTTCGCGTCGTGCTGAGAGACGGCGCCGGCCACGTGGCCAGCGCGGTTGCCAGCGCCCATTCGGCGGCCTTGTTCGACCCGCCGGGCACGAGCGCCGCCAAGCTCGTCTTGAACGCGGTTCAAATCCCGCTTTCGGCGTTTTCGGGCGTGAACCTAGCCGATGTCGCTTCGCTTGAGTTGGTGTTCGATCAGACCGCGTCCGGCAGCGTCCAGATGACCGACCTGATGTTCCAGAGCGTGTAGGCGCTCGCGTTCAGAACGCATCGGCGGCGTGGGCCGCCTCGGCCTCGGCGAGCCGCGTGGCTTGCTCAGCGCCGAGGTACCCCGCCTCCAGCGCCTTGACTTGGTCGTAAATGGCCGCGCTGGCATCGACGGGCACACCGTGCTGGCGGCCCAGGCGCACCAAGCGGCCCGTGATCTGGTCGATCTCCGTGGCTCGACGAGCCTCAACGTCTTGGAGCATGCTGCACTTGTTGTTCGCCGTCCGGTCGAGCGTGGACGTCATGGCAACCTGGAGATCGTCGTGGGCCAGAGGCACGCCCGCTGCGGCGGCGACGGCCACCGCTTCCGTGACAAGCCGTTGGGCGACGGCGAGAAGCTCCGGGTTCGCGAGGATTTGGCCGTTGCGAGCCCCGTGGGCGGCCCCCACCGGGTTGATGCCGGCGTTGACGACCGCCTTGGCCCAGATGGCGCCGCGCATGTCGTCGCGCCATTCGGGGTCGAGCCCGGCGTCCTCAAGCAGCCGCTGGAGGATGCGGGCTGCGGCGTCGTGGCCGTGGAGCGCGGGTCCGACCAGCGTCGGTCCGGCCCCCGCGTGATAGATGCGGCCGGGCGCTTCAACGGTAACGCCGTTGCTGGTGAGCGCGGCCGCCGCCTGGCCGGGCGGAACCTCCCGCAGGAGCTTCTGGATGTTCCCGAGGCCGTTCTGGAGGGAACCCACGACGCCGTCGCTGGCGACGAGGGGCGCCACATCGTGCGCCATCGCGGCCGTGTCGCCGGCCTTGCACGTGATGATGGCGGCGTCAAAGCTGCCGGCGTCCGCCTCGCTAGGGTCCCCGATGCACGCCACCGGTCCCTCGAACGTGGTGGCGCCGCGAACGACGAGGCCCGTCTGCAACGCAGCGTGAAAACGGGGCCGGGCCAGCAGCGTCACATCGTGGCCGGCGGCTTGCAGCCGGGCACCCAGCCATTGCCCGATGGCGCCGGCGCCGGCAATCAGGACCCTCAAGCGTCCACCCGCCGCCGCATGGACAGCAAGGTCTCCACCGTTTCCTGGGCGTCGGCGTCGAGGATGTCCTCGCAGTCAAACTCCGGGACGCCGATTTGCGTGCGCAGCCGCTCGTACTCCTCGGGGTCGAGGCCACAGACGGGCCGCAGGAGCGGAATGTCGGCGGCGGGCACGGCGAGGTCGGAGTCCAACGTGTCCCCTGTGACGACGGCGGCGCAGCGGCGCTCCCTCGCGATCTCCCGAGCGGTGGCGACCAGCACGGCCTTGGACACGGTGCCGGTACACACCGGCAGCAGTTCGGCGGTCTGGTTGAGGCCCCAGCCAGCGAGCGCCTCGAATCCCTCAAGGGGCAGGCTGCCGGAATGGCCCGCGTGAATCGGTACCACCGCACACCCACGGCGGAGCATCAGCCACGCCGCAACGAAGCTGGCTTCGTCCGACAGCAGCGCCGCCACCTTCCCCTGGGTGCCCACCGGAAGCCCGCCGGGGCCCGCGATGCGCTCGGTGAACAGGTACGTGGTGCGGTTGCGAACCTCGATGTTGACCGTGAAATCCGGGTTGGTGAGGTCCACGCGTACGGGTCGGCCCGCCGCCTGCGCCGCCGTGAAGACGCGGCTGCCCACCTGAACCTGCACGTCCTGGCTGGAGAACTCGTGCTTTCCTTCCCGGCGCGCGCGAATCGCGAAGCTCTCCCACTCCCGCTCCAGCGCCAACGCGGCCGCCGCGTCGCCGATGGCCTCCATCGTTGACTCGCAACGGGTCACGGGACTGGCCGAAACGACGCCAAACACATGGGTCGCCACGCGCGCCAGGCGCTCTGGGTCGGCGCCCTCCAGAAGGACACGCGAACCGGCGGCGTTGACGCCCCCCTCAACGCCCTCGCGAAGCAGAGCATCCTCCAGGTTTTCGCGAAGTTGTCGCTGCATGGAGCGCCGCACGGGGGCGGACTTGATCCCAATCTCCCCGAAGCGCACCAGTACCGCGTCCCAGGCCACGGCCGTCGCACTCCAGAGTCCGTTAAATAGGGAACCCAGTCTGGTTGGAATCCGTCCCCGGCGGAGGCACGCCGCGCCGCTGCACGGGGTCGCAACATCCGCACGCGTACCCAAGCGGCCAACGGGGCGAGACTCAAGATCTCCTGCTTAGTGCTTCACAGGTTCGAATCCTGTCGCGTGCACTCTCACTCGCGTTGCTCGTTCGAGTGCCCGCGACAGGAACGCTCGTTCCTCGCTTGCCGGGACCAGCTTCGCGGGCCCCGGCAATCCTATCGCGTGCACTGAAGGCGA
>JBFJYU010000282.1:0-4251 GCA_041622435.1 Thermoplasmatota archaeon
AGAACGTCGTCGTGGGGCCGCAGGCAGCGGTCCGATCGGAAAGCCGCCTCGTCGGGCCAGGTGTCTGGGGACACGGCCAGCAAACCGAGGGCGGCGGCGGTTCCCGCCACGGGCGCCGCAAGCTCGGGGCGCGAGGCGGGCACGGCGACCATCAGCGGTGCGGCCAGGCGCATGCCGCTGGCCAGGCGCAAGTGGGTCGCAACTGGTTCTCGGTAGCTGTCAATGGCGGGGCGCGTCACTTGTGCGCCGTCCAGGCGCAGGTGATCGAGGGGACGCAGGGCGGCCTCGGCAAAGGGTGCCGCCGTCGAGCCCATGCTGCTGATGAGGGCCTCGCCGGGCGTCTTGCCGCCGGCCAGGTCGCGGACCCAGCCGCTGAGGCGCTTGTTCCACGGGTCGCTGGCCTCGCCGCCCACCGGTCCGGGGTGGGCCGGCCGGGGCGACGCGATGACGCCGAAGAGCTCCGCCGCGTCGGCGTCGAGGGGGCCGCTGGCGGCCAGGAGGTCGCGGCGACCGATGAGGTCGGTGAGCCGGTTGAGACCGAGTTCGTGCAGGATGGCCTGCAACTCCTCCGTCCAGCCGAGCACCAGGTTGGATTGCAAGCGGGTGAGCCAGTCGACGTCGAGGCCACGGGCGGGATTGTCCTGCGCGGGCGTCGTCAGGAGCGCCGGGCAGGAGCCGACGTGGCATTTGTGGACCATGATGCAGCCCATGGCCACGAGGCTGCCGGTGCCGATGGAGACGCAGTCGGCGCCGAGGGCCGTGAGCTTGGCGGCGTCGAGGGGGCTGGCGACGGCCCCGGCGGAGACGACGCTGAAGCCGTCGCGCAGGCCCTCGCGGCGCAGCATCTGGTCGACGCCGGCCGTGGCGTACTCGATGGGCAGCCCGACGTGGTCCTTCATGACGCTGGGGGACGCGCCGGTGCCGGCGCCCGCCCCGTCGAGAATGATGCCGTCGCCGCCCATGCGGGCCACGCCGCACGCGATGAAGGGCGCATAGTTGGTGGCCGCGACCTTGACGATGACAGGCCGGCCGCTCATGCGCTTGAGGGCCGCGATTCGTTGGCCCAGGTCCTCGATGGAGTAGATGTCGTGGTGGGGGGCGGGGCTGATGGCGTCGCGGCCCGTCGGGATTCGCCGCGTGCGCCGGATGATGTCGGTGACCTTGCTCGCCGGCAGGTGGCCGCCGACACCGGGCTTGGCACCCTGGCCGACCTTGATGACGACCGCCTTGCCCTTCTTGAGGCTCTGCGGCGTGACGCCGAAGCGCGCGCTGGCCCATTGGACCGTGATGTTCTTGCAGGCGGCGACGTCCGGGTGGAGGCCCCCCTCGCCGGTGCCTGCCAGTGCGCCCGTTGCGTCGGCCGCCCGCGCCAAGGCCACGTTGGGCGTGCCGCTGAGGCTGCCGTAACTCATGTCGCCGAAGTACAGCGGGCGCTCCAGGTCGATGGCCCCGGCCAGTCGTACGCTGGGGTCTACCGAGCGGGCGGCGGATTCCACTTCGGTGGCCCGCGCCAGCGCCGGGAAGGCCAGGCGGTCCAGGGCGCGCGGGCCCGGCTGGGGGGTGGCCCACCCGGGCGTCGCCTCGCCGGTCGTGGCGAGAAGCCGTAGGTGCTCAATGCGCTCGGGCGTCCAGAACTCGGGCAACTTGGGCGGGGGTGTGCGCAGGTAGTCGGATCGAAGCTGAGTCATCGGGGCTCCCTCGGAAGGAGCTGCCGCGGTGGCGCACGGCAGCAATCGGCCCTCATCAGTTCGTTGGCTACTTCAATCTAACTGGTTCGGCTCAAAGCTGAACATGTTCGGTCGCGCGTGCCGAGGTTCGAAAAAGGGTGATTGATTTGCTCGTCCCGCCATTTCAATCAATAGGAATCAAGTCGATCACAAACCCCGAGATCATGCAAGAATCAATGGCTTGCAAGCCCAACAGAGGAACATACGGTTCACCGAATGCAGCCTCATATTGGCCACGTCGCCAACCACGCCCGCCCAGCGGCGCCCCCGCCCGCCGGAGCACGGCGCGGCCGCCGCCCGGGGCGGCCACCCCCTCCGCCCCGCAACTCCGCCCAAAAAATCGGGCCCTGGCGCCGCCACTGGAGCAGGCAACATCGCGCGGCCCGAGGCGGGCGGGCCAACGCGGTCGCCGCCGCACACGCACAAGCTCCAGCCGCGCAGGTCGCCCCCGTCATCCCAGCCCCCTGCCGTGCGCTCCGCTTCGCAGGCCTTATTGCCGCCACATTCCTGTCGCAAAACGGGATGCACACGACCGAGGAGGCCCAGCCATGGGCCTGAAGCAGGTTGTCCAGAGCCTGAGCTTGTCCAAGTGGCTCCAGCGCGCCTTCGGAGCGAAGCACGCCCGCATCGGCATCTACGGACCACCGAACGCCGGCAAGACGACGCTGGCCAACCGAATCGCCCGTGATTTCACCGGCGAAACCGTTGGTTCTGCCAGCAACGTGCCGCACGAGACGCGCCGAGCCCGCAAGAAGGCCGACATCGACCTGAAAGCCAACGGTGCCCGGCTGCACATCGACATCATCGACACGCCCGGCATCGCGACGCAGATCGACTTCCATGAGTTCGTGGAAGGCCACAACATGGACGAGGGCGAGGCCCGCCGCCGCGCCAAGGAGGCCACGGAGGGCGTCATCGAGGCCATCCGTTGGCTCGACGATGTCGACGGCGTCCTTCTCGTGATGGACTCGGCCGAGGACCCGTTCACGCAGGTCAACGTCACGATCCTGGGCAACCTGGAGGCGCGCCGCCTGCCGGTTGTCATCGTGGCCAACAAGATCGACCTGCCCGAGGCGTCCCCCGCGACGCTCAAGACCGCCTTCCCGCAACACCCGGTCGTGCCCCTGTCGGCCGGCGAGGGCACCAACATCGATGCCCTGTACGAAGTGATTGCGAAGCATTTCCGGTGATACCATGGCACGCAAACAACTGCAAGCGCTCGAGGAGGAGGTCGCTTACCCGCACATCCACCTCATCAGCGCCGAAAAGATGGACGCCATGGCCACCATGGAGAAGATCCGGTTCATCCTGGACGAGGTCAGCCAAGGCAAGATCCTCGTCCTGGAGCGCGGCTTGTCCCCCGAGGAGGAGGCCCGGCTCATCGAACAGACCATGCGCGAGATCGATCAGGACCGCTTCATCGGCATCGAGATGCAGTCCTACGGCATGGATCACCCCAAGAACTTCCTGCAGCGCGCCGTCATGGGCGGACCCCGCCCACGCATGGCCGTGATCGGCCCGGCGACCCTGTTGCGGATGGTGAGCAAGGACAACGAAAAGATCGTCACCAAGATCATCGGCAAGCAGAAGGACGACTGATGCGGCCGAGTTCCGGGAGCTGAAACGTGCCCCATCAATGCCTGTCCTGTGGGTTCCTCTTCGAGGAAGGCTCCAGCCAGTTGCTCGCCGGGTGCCCCGAGTGCAAAGGCACGCGCTTCTTCTACACCAAGCAGGCCGTCGGCGACGAGAGGCGGCAGGAACTGGCCGACCAAGCCAAGAAAGACCTGCGGCAAGTGGTCGCGGACCTACTCAGCGAGCAGGCGCCGGAGACGGCGAAGGCCGCGCCGGAGGGCGAGGGCTGGGCCGAGCTCAGGCCGCGCGACCTGCGCAAACTCATCAAGCAGGTGCAAGCCGAGCAGCGTGACTTGGCCCAACAGGCGCCTGGCACGCCGACCCACGAGGCGCACGGCACCGGCGAAACCGACGAGGCCGACAAGGCCGACGAGTCGGCCCTGGCCAAGTCGGCTCGCCGGCGGCTGGCCGAAATCAAGGCCCAGGTGGACGACGCCGCCCGCGACCCCGAGGCCGCCAAACCCGACACGGTCACCGTGCGCGAGTCCGGCGACTACGAAATCGACGTCAAGGGCCTGCTGGAGAAGAACCCCATCGTCGTCCACAAGGACGGAACCTACCTCATCCACCTGCCGAGCCTGTTCGACGCCAAGGGCAAGGCCTGAGCGGGCCCCGCCCGGTCCGATTCACCGCGCAAGCCTCATAAACAACATGCGTGTCGGCGGCTTCCCGGCCCGGGTTCCGGGCACCGTCCCCAGCCCAGGTTGTGGGGCGCACTCGCCGGGTCCGTGGTCTAGTCGGTTATGACGTCGCCTTCACACGGCGAAGATCCCCAGTTCGAATCTGGGCGGACCCACTTCAAACCGCCTTCCACCATGACGTTGGCAAGAAGGCTGGGTGATTCACACCCCCTAGTGCTCCGCACGACCCCGCGCGTCGAGGCCCTGCATGC
>JBFJYU010000283.1:0-4227 GCA_041622435.1 Thermoplasmatota archaeon
GCCCCCTTCGCTGTAGCCGTAGCGCGCCACCGGCGTGGCAGAGGTCGTCATGGAAACCGGGCCCAGTTCCATCAGCGTGGCGCCCCACGAGTCGTACGCCGCCTTTGCCGTCTCGTTGGTCACCCAGCCGCCCAGCAGCCAGGCGTGCGCAAACGCCTCGTCGTCCACGTACTCGGCCGGCGGAATGACTTGGACGGCCCCCATCAACTCCTGGGCGCCCGCCCCCCGGAAGTGGCAGTCAAGCGCGATGACGAGCGTCTGCGCCAGAAGGCCCGCTTCATCGAAGGTCACCGGGTCGTACCCGGGGGGTAGTAGACCGCCCACCATGGCCACCGGGACCGGCACGACGGCCAGTTGCTCGTAGCACCCCGTGTACTCCAGCGCCGCCGCGGCCAGTGGTGCCAGATCGCCGCCATCCCCGGCGCCAGCGCCAGCGTCGGTCAGCGGGTCATCGCTGGTGCAACCGGCAAACAGGATCGCGAACAGGAAAACAATGAGTCGGCGCATGGCCGGCAGCAGGCCTGGAACGGACCATGAAGCTTGCGCCGGCCGGAGGCCATGAGCCCTGTGTCCCCGGCTACGCCGCTTCGGCCGCCACGCTGGACAGGTAGCCGCCCCGAGCCTGAATGAACGCCAGGTTCAACTCGCGCCATTCCGGCACCATCGACTCGGTGACCTCCGGCATCGCCTGCAAGGCATCCAGCCAGGCTCGCAGCTTCGGGAACGCGTCGAGCCCCACGCCGGGCGCGAGGTGCGCCAACTGGTCGACCCGCATCAGTAGCGGCGCGACCGCCGTGTCGACCAGGCTGAACTCTTCGCCCAGGAAGAACGGGCCAGCGACCTGCTCTTCGAGCCGACCCAGCTTGTCGACCAAGGCCGCCCGCCGCTCCTGATAGGTGGCCTCGTCATCCGCGATGGCCGCCATGTAGTAGTCGCCGAGGCACTCCGAACCAAACTCGATCCAGGCCCGCGCCCGCGCCTTGGCCAGCGGGTCCAATGGCAGAAGGCTGCCGGGCGTCACCTCGTCAATGTACTCGTTGATGACCGCCGATTCAAACAGAACCGTCTCCGCGCCATCCTGCTTGACCTTGAGGATCGGAACCTTGCCCAGAGGACTGTCACGCATGAACCAGTCGGGGCGGTTGTCGAGATCGATGTACGTGATATCAAAATCGATGCCCTTGTGCTTCAGCGTGATGACGCTGCGCTGCACGTACGGGCAGGTCTTGAACGATACCAGGTGCAAATCCATGGCCTCGCATCCAGGCCGGCGTTGTCAGCCTTGTCATGTGGGGCCCGCCGGCGCCAGGCGCCAGGCGCCACGGCAGGCCTAGACGACGATGAGAATGCCTTCCATGCCACGTTCGCGGTGGTCGCCCAAGTCACAGTAGAACGTGTACTCGCCGGGTTCCGACGGCACCCGCAACTGCAAGACCGTCGTTTCGCCGGGATCGATGGTTTCCGTCACGTCGCCCGTGGCCTCCAGCAGCCAGTTGTGCGACGCGAGCGGATTCTGGTCCGAATTGACGAACGTGAGCTCAAGGAGCGCGCCCGCATCCACCTCAACCCGCGCCGGGTCTAGGGCGGGGTTGACCGGATAGATGCCGGTCGCCGAGATCGTGATCGTCGCTAGGTTCTGGACGGTCGCGTTCACCTCACCGTCGCCCGGAGGATCCGAGGAACCGGCGTCGCCGCCACCGCCACCGCCGCCCGAGCTTCCATCCGAAGAGTCGCCGCCCGAAGCGCCGTCGGTGCCCGGGTCCGTGGAGGTCGTCGGGGAATCATCGGAGCAGCCCGCCAGCAGGAACATCAGGGCCAGGCAAGCAGCAGCAACTGGTCGCGCCATGGCTTGTGACTCCCCTCGTGCCACTTGCCTTTTGTGGCCAGCGCCCCAAGCGTCGCCAGCCCCAACATGCTGACGCTCGGCGACGGCCTGGCCGCCGAGGGCGGCGAATCGCTGCGCTACGTGTGCGGCGCCTGCGGCTGGCAGGGTCAACCCATCTTCTTCTCGGGGGAAGCGGACCACAAAGCGTTCCTGGCGGCCCTCAAGGACGAGCAATAGCCGGCAGCGCCGCCAGCAACGACGTTACCCAACTGTTGAATTCGCGTGTCGAAGTGAGAAAAGAGGTAAAACCGACCACGCGCTTGGGGCTGACATGTCATTTCGTCACGCGATGATGGCCAGTCTGATGATCGTCACGGCTCTCGCCGGCTGCACAGAAGACGGTGCATCGCCCCTCGCCGCTCCCGAACCGGTCCCCACCCTGAAAATCATCGGCGTCACGTACGAGGACCAATGGTGCGACGACGACGTGCCCATCGCGTTCGTGATCGGCGCCGAAGGCCAAGGCACGGCCAAGGACGTTCACGTGACGGTTTCAGGCGGCTACCAGGATGCTAGCCACACGGTGGGCGCACTCGCGGCCGGCGAAGCCCGCAACGTCAACGTGGTCATCCGGGCCGACGATGCCTGCGGCTCGACCGACATCTACAACGTCATCATTACCGCGACCAGCTCCAACGCCGCCACCGCGACCATCGTGGAACAGATCGACATCTGAATTCACACCATGGCCGGTGGCGGGCTCCCGCCACCGGGCCAGGGGCGGACGGAGTTTCGCTTACTTCGCCATCGGCAGGTCGGCGACCTTGCCGTCGCGGCCCCGGATTTTCCGCCACAGGATGGCGACCGGGTCGAACTTGTGCGAGACGACGCGCTCCTTGAGCGGAATGATGGCGTTGTCGGTGATCGTGATGTGCTCCGGGCACACCTCGGTGCAGCACTTCGTGATGTTGCACATGCCGATGCCACCCTCTCCCCAGATGCGGTCGAGGCGGTTGACCATGTCCTTCGGGTGCATCTCAAGGCTGGCGTAGCGCACCAGGAAGCGCGGACCCGCGAACTCGTCGTGCTTCTCGTGCGTTCGCAGGACGTGGCAAACGTCCTGGCAGAGGAAACACTCGATGCACTTGCGGAACTCCTGAACACGGTCCACGTCGACTTGCATCATGTTCAGTTCGCCGCGCTTCTCCTCCTCCGCGCTGAGCTTGCCCGGCGTGAAGGGAGTGATGTTCTTGTTGACGCGGTAGTTCCAGGACACGTCCGTGACGAGGTCCTTGACGTGGGGGAACGCCTTGAGGGGCGCCACCTGGATATCCTGGCCCTGGGGCAGGTCTTCCAGGCGCGTCATGCACATCAGGCGAGGGACGCCGTTGACTTCCGCAGAGCAGCTGCCGCACTTGCCGGCCTTGCAGTTCCAGCGGCAGGCGAGGTCGCCCGCCTGGTCGGACTGAATGCGGTGGACGACGTCCAGCACGACGAGGCCAGGCGACTTGGGGACCGTGTACTCCACGTATTCTCCCTTGCCCTGCTCGCCGCGGTAGACGCGCATCGTGACGGTTCCGGTCTCCTTGGCCTGCTCCAGTTCGAGGCCGCCGCTGCCACTGGCTGCAGCAACCCCAGGGTCCGCGCCGCCGGCCATCAGGCCACCTCGCCGTGGATGGTTTCGACCTGAGCTTCGATCACGGCGCGCGCGTCGGCCGGCCACTCGGGCAGAGGGTCCAGGCGCAGGGCCATACTGCCGTCGGCGGCTTGGTTGATCACGCTGTTGACGTCGCCCCAGTCCTCCTCGTTGGTGGCCGGGAAGTCGGCACGGGTGTGGCCGCCGCGGCTCTCGGTGCGCTGGCGGGCAGCGCGCGCGATGGCTTCGCTGACGACCATCATGTTGCGAAGGTCGATGGCGAGATGCCAGCCGGGGTTGAATTGCAGGTGGCCTTCCACCTTGACGTTGGCCACGCGAGCCTTGAGCGCCTCGATCTTCTCGATGGCGTCGGCCAGGTCCTCCTCCATGCGGATCATGTTCACGGACGCGTTCATGATCTCCTGGAGCTCGGCGTGAACCACGCTGGGGGATTCGCCGTTCTCGCGTTGCAGGGGCGCCAGGGCCTCGTCGAGCGCCTGGTCGATCTCCGCCTGGGGCACGGTGGGCGTCTGGCCAAGCTTCTTGGCGTAGAGGGCCGCGTGCTCTCCGGCGCGCTTGCCGAAGACCAGCAGGTCGCTGAGGCTGTTGCCCCCGAGGCGGTTGGCACCGTGCAGGCCGGCGGCGGTCTCGCCAGCGGCGAACAGGCCGGGCACCTTGCTCATCTGGGTCTCGGGCTCGACGCGAACGCCGCCCATGATGTAGTGGCAGGTGGGCCCGACTTCCATCGGTTCCTTGGTGATGTCCA
>JBFJYU010000284.1:0-4209 GCA_041622435.1 Thermoplasmatota archaeon
ACCCCAGCGCCCTGCGCGAGTTCCTCGTCGAGGTCCCCAACGTCACGTGGGAGTCCGTGGGTGGCCTGGCCGACGTCAAGCAGCAGCTCAAGGAAGCGGTCGAGTGGCCGCTTGACGACCCCGACGCGTTCGAGCGCATGGGCATCCGGCCGCCGCGGGGCATCCTCCTCTACGGGCCGCCGGGCACCGGCAAGACGCTGCTGGCCAAGGCGGTCGCCAACGAGTCCGGCGCCAACTTCCTGAGCGTGAAGGGCCCCGAGGTCCTGAGCAAGTGGGTCGGCGAGTCGGAGAAGGCGGTCCGCGAGATCTTCAAGAAGGCCAAGCAGAGCAGCCCGAGCATCGTCTTCCTGGACGAGATCGACGCCATCGCGCCCCGGCGCGGCGTCTACGAGGGCAGCCACGTCACCGAGTCCATCGTCAACCAGCTCCTCACGAGCATCGACGGCATGGAATCCATGGAGGGCGTCGTGATCATCGGCGCCACCAACCGCCCGGACATCCTGGACACGGGACTGATGCGCGCCGGCCGCTTTGACCGGCTCATCAAGGTCACGGCCCCCGACGAGGAGGCGCGCCGCGCGATTCTCAACGTCCACGCGAGCAAGATGCCGTTGGCCAAGGACGTGGACCTGGACGACATTGCGAAGCTGACGAAGGGCTACGTTGGCGCCGACCTGGAGGCTTTGTGCCGCGAGGCGGCCATTGTTGCCCTGCGCGAGGACAAGAAGGCCCGCATCGTCGGCAAGAACCACTTCGAGGAAGCCCTGCGCACGGTTCGCAACTCCGTCACGGAAGAGATCATCAAGTATTACGACCGGATGGCCGAGCAACTCGGGCAGACGGCCGTCAAGAAGATCCAGACCGGTGGCGGCGGCGGCATGGAGTTCCTGTAGAACGCCTGTCCCGCAACGGGGCCGCCGCACTGCGGCGGCCCCCGCGCGGGCGGAAACATCGACAGACACGGTTGCGCCGTGTGTGGGGTGACGTTGCAACTCGGCCGGTAAGATCAGCCCGTCTCGTCGGGCAGCGCTGTCGGCCTCTGGCGGCTAGGACTTGCGGAATTCGGCTATCGGCCGTGAATCAAGGCAGTCGGCCGACCTCGTCGAAGGCCAACGGTTGCGTGGCCGTCCAGACGACGACCCATGCGTCGAGCGCTCCGATGCCGTCGACCGCCAGCGTGTACCCTCCGGGCCCCTCGGCGCCGTGCCCGCCGCCGGCCAAATCGTATTCGCCGCCCGGCGTCGTCCACGACACGGTGGCGGCGCTTTGGGGGAAGGCGCCGTTGTCGAAATCGCCGTGCCAGGCGACGTACGGTGCCGTGAAGTTGTGGCTCCAGGCGGCCTTGTCGAAATAGCCTGCTTGCCAGCCCACGTAGATCTTGCCGTCGGCGTCCATGTCATGGGCCATCACGACGGCAGCCTCGGGGCCGTAGGTGGCGCCCACCACGTCGAACGGGCGGTCGCATTGGATGTTCACGGCGAGGCCGGTTTCATTGTCGCGTCCGTAATGGCCCGCGACGAAGACGATCTGGATGTTGCCGTCAAGCGAGACTCGGTCGTTGTCGTAGGTCAGGCCGACGACCCGGACGCCCGACCCGCCGGTTTGGACCGGGCCGTAGTCCGCGTGGACGAGGGACCGGATGTGGAACGGGCCGCCCATTGGCACGCCGTCGTAGACAAGGAGGAGGCCCATGCCCATGTCGGCGCCGTCGCCTTGCACCGAGGCGAACACATCGCATTCGCCGGGTTTGAAATCGAACTCGAACAGGATGGCGCCGCCGGGGTGCGACTCCAGGGACGCGTTGAACTCGCTCACGCCGCGGCGGGCAACGAAGCCGTCGGGAATGGGCCGCTCAGCAGTCGGCCGCCCCTGCTCTTCGGCAACCAGATCCAAGCCCGGGCCGTCAGCGGGCGCCGTGCAGCCGGCCATCAGGAGCAACAGCACCAGGGGCAACGTTCGCATGCGCTGGACGCCGCCGCCTCGTTCATAGCGGTTCCCTTGGCACCGCGCGCCCGGCGCCAGCCGTCAACGGAGCGAGGTTCGGGGCCGGCGGGCCGGGGCGGGAGCCCGACGCGGACTCCGCTGCCGCCGCGCCACGCTTTTCGATGCCCTTTTCCCCTGTGTTCTCCTGTTGCGTTCGGGAGCACTTATGAAGGTCATGGAATCGCAGCTGCGAGGCAAGACCGTGATGAGCGACGAGGGCGGCTACATGGGCGTCCTGCGCAACATCACGGCGAACGTGGAGACCGGCGACCTGTCGTCGATCCTGGTGGAGCCGGCCGAAGAGATCGACCCGCGCCTCTACCCCCAGGACGCTGGCGGCCACATCGTGTTCCCGTTCAACTCGATCCGGTCCGTGCGCGACGTCGTCGTCGTGGCACTCAACTAAGGCCACAGACAAGGCCCGCTTCTCCCCCCACACCCCATCCTTTTTGCCGGCCCGCGAGGGCCGCACTCGTCGCGCCGCCCACGCGGCCTACCCCGACCAACCCCACGAGCGCGGCCGGGGGGCCCGCACCGACATCCGCGAAATCACGCGGAAATCGGCCAATACCGGACATGACAAGGCCAGACTCGAACATGTTAGGGAAAGCGTAACCTGGTTGGGTCCGCGAGACGATACGGTTTTCTTACGGTCACAGGTTCCCGCGAGCCACGCGCCGCCGACTTGCGGTGATGCGCGCCCTTAGGAGTCCGATTTCATGGTCCTCTTCGTCGACAAGGCAGCCGTTCTGGGAGCAGGCGTCATGGGCGCTCGTATCGCTGAGGTACTGGCACTCAATGGCACAAAAGTTGTACTACGCGATATCAATGATGAGGCCCTTGCGCGGGGCATGAAGACCATTACCGACGATCTGGACGGTTTGGTCAAGTTCCACGCCGGCAAGGCGGACAAGGCCATCGCCGACTTCGAGAAGAAGACGCGCGTCGAACTGACCGACGAGCAGAAGGCCGTGGTGCACGAGAACCTCAAGCCCACCTACACCGAGGAACGCAAGCAGCAGATCCTGTCCAAGATCACGCCGACCACGGACCTCAAGGACCTGGCCGACGTGGATCTGGTGATCGAGGCGGCGCCCGAGAACCTGCCCCTGAAGAAGAAGATCTTCGAAGAGTTGCTGACGGTGCTCAACGACCACGCCGTCATCGCGTCCAACACCAGCACCCTGCCCATCACCGAAATCGCCTCGGCCCTGCCCCAGGAGCGCCGCGGCAAGTTCCTGGGCGTCCACTTCTTCAACCCCCCGACGCAGCTTCCGCTCATCGAGATTATCCCCGGCTTCCAGAGCCGCGCCGACGTTGTCGAGGATTTGATCAATTTCTTTGCGCCCATGCGCAACTTCCGCTTCCCGATGCTGCCCATCCAGGTCAAGGAGGGCCCCGGTTTCCTCGTGAACCGCATCCTGATCCCGATGATCAACGAGGCCATCGCCTGCTACGAGGAAGGCGTCGCCAGCCCGAAGGACATCGACCTCGCCATGCAGGCCGGCGCCGGCATGCCCATGGGCCCCCTGGCGCTCATGGATCTCATCGGCATCGACACGCTGCACGACGTGGCCGGCTCCATCATGGACAACTACGGCACGTACGCCGCCAACCCCAACCAGGCCAAGCGCGTGCTGCGCCGCCTGGTGCTCGCCGGCCGCCTCGGCCAGAAGAGCGGCCGCGGCTTCCACGACTACAGCCGATCCTAGGCCCACGGGCCATCAACCCTTCCCCCCAACCTACAGGAGACATCACCATGGGAGAACTCGTCAAGGTCAAGATCGACAACAAGACCGCCATCGTCACGCTCGACCATCCCCCGGTCAACGCGCTATCGCCCGGCGTACTGAAGGAGCTGAAGGCCACCTTCGAGGAACTGGACAAGAACGCCGACGTGCGCGCCGTGGTCCTCACGGGCGCCGGCAACCACGCCTTCTGCGCCGGTGCCGACCTCAAGGAATTCACGGGCCTCACGCCCGACGACGCCAAGGATATGGTCAGCGCCGGCCACGAGGCGTTCAACGCCGTCGAGGACTGCTCCAAGCCCGTCATTGCGGCCATCAACAACCTGGCGCTCGGCGGCGGCTGTGAGCTGTCCATGGCTTGCGACATGCGCATCAGCAGCGACCGCGCCCGCTTCGGCCAGCCCGAAGTCTGGATCGGTCTGCTGCCCGCCTGGGGCGGCTCCACCCGCCTGCCCCACCTCGTCGGCCCCGCCAAGGC
>JBFJYU010000285.1:0-4198 GCA_041622435.1 Thermoplasmatota archaeon
CATGTCGGAACTGACCGACGGCTACACCATCGTTTTGCCATTGATGTTTGCCGCCGTGACGGCCGATGCTGTTAGCGTGGGCCTGTCACGCGATTCCATTTACACCGTCCGCCTCACGAAGCGCGGCATCCATTACGAGCACGACCGGTCGGTGAGCCCGCTCGACTACGCCACCGTCGGCGATGTGATGACGGAGGAGGTCGACAGCCTTCCGGCGACGACCACCGTCGGCGAGGCGTTCAACCAGATGCTGGACCAAGGGCACAACGGGTTCCCAGTGCTGGACGCCGAGGGGCAATTGGCCGGCGTGGTCACGCGGCGGGACTTGTCCAAGGCCCTGCACGAGGGGCGCGGCGACGACAAGCTCGGCGACGTGGTCTCGGGCCTGTTGATCACGGCGTACCCCGAGGAGATGCTCCACCGGGCCCGGGATCGGTTGTTCGAGCAGGACATTGGCCGCCTCATCGTCGTGGATCCCAACGAGCGGCGCCGTCTGGTGGGCATTCTCACCCGCAGCGACCTGTTGCGCGCCGAGGCCGAGCGGGACGTCGAGCATTCCGACAGTTGGAACCCCCGCGACCAGGAGTCGGAGGCGGGCCACCGCATGGGCCCCCGCGGCAAGGAGCCCTAGATCTGGCGATCCGCTGGCGGCCGGCCCGCCAGCGGCCCGCCAGCGGCCCGCCAGACCGCCTCGCAGGCAGCCGCTAGTCGCTCCTGAAGAGCGCCTCAACCGAGGCATTTTCCCGCATGCGCCGGGCGACCAGGTTGCGCAGCCACGGGGCGTCGCGCAGGCCGACCAGTTGCAGGGTGGCTCCGCGCTGGCCGTAGGCGATCACATCGACGCGCTCGATCCCGAAGAGCCGGTCGAGCAGGGTGCGCCGCTGGCGCAGCGCGGTGACCTTCTCCCACGTCACCCGCCGTTCGGTGCGGCTGAGGATCTGCGTATGGACGCGTATGCCCTCGCCATCGACGTGGTAGCGCGTGAAAGCCAACTGGAACGCCGGCGCAAGCGGCACCAGCAGCGCATAGAGCAGGTTCAGGCTGCTCAGGCCGGCTAGGATGGCAAGGGGTCGAAACGGGTCGCCCTGCACGGCGGCGGAGACATAGAAGGGTGCCAGGAAGAGGAAGCCCGCCGTGACGATCTTGGCGGGCACGTCGATGGCCGCCCAGAGGCTCGGCTGGATGGTCCGGGCGTCCGGGTCTGGCGGCGGGGCTGGGGTGGCCGGCGGGCCGGCGTTGACGGCTGGACCCTCGGATGGCCCCACCTCGACCCAGCCTCCTGGAAGCACCGTTGGTTGCGGCCTCGTACCTGGGGCTTGCGTCACAACGACCTCCGCCGGGCGCGTGCCTCGTCGATGATGGCCTTGACGCGGTCGTTGTCCTTCAGGCCGAAGAAGACCACCGGCGCCTCGTTGCTGCCAGCCGTGTTGATCGTGATGCGGCCGTAGTTGAGCAGTCGGCCCAGGATGTCTTCGTACGTCGTCACGTCCGTGACCTTGTCGTACGTCGTCTCCACCCTGCGGCGCGTGAGCCACCCGCTGGTCACCACGACGCCGCGTTCGCGCACCTCGTAGCGCGTGTAGCGGTAGCGGATCCAGGCGCCCAGCCCCTGGATCGTGGCGAACGCGAACAGACCCAGCCCCATCAGGAGCAACGGCGCCTCGCCGATGGCGCCGCCGGCCAGGATGAAGGCCAGGGCGGGCAGGACGGTGGCGGCCATGCCGAGAAGCGATCCGACCAGTGACGAGGGCGCTGGCGCGCCCCGCCAAACCGGCTCGTCGCTTACGGGCAGGGCCGGCCCGCCGTGCTCGGTGCGGGCTTTCGTCACGATCCGACCCTGGTGCTCGGACAGGAGTTGCTCCAGGAACGCCGTGCGCGCTTCCTCCACGCCCTGCTTGACGGCCAACGGGTCGCGAACACCGTCCATGGCGAGGCCGGCGCCCGCCGTTTGAAGGCGGACTGTGCCGAAGTTCCAGATGCGGCCGAACAGGCTCTGCTTGACGTGGATGTCCGTCACTTTGTCGTAGGTGGTCTGCAGCAGAAAGAACCGCAGGCGGCCATAGGCCTTGTACACGCGCTCGGGCGTTACGACGTACCGGCTGGTCTGCATCCTCCACCATTGTGCGATGGACGAGCCGATGACGAGCACCGTGGCCAGGGCCATGAGGGGCGCTCCGACGGAGGCGAGCGTCGCTGGCTCATAGAGTCGCACGACGAGCAGGATGGCGGCGATGGCCACGGCCCAGAGGATCACCAGGGACAACAGCGCATCGAGGACCGACAACGGGTGTCGACCCTGTTGATGGAGCACCTTCTCGCCGGGTTGCAGGTAGTTGACCGGTAGGGGCTTGGGCACGCCCGGCCATTTGGGTGGCCGGCTTCACACTTGCGAGGCGCGCCGCCCGGCGGCCCGCCCTGTCCCGGGGTCCGCCAGCGGCCTCCGCCAACCCCTTTTTCTGGGGATGCCGGCTCCCGCGCCACATGACCCAGACCCTGAGCGTCGGCGGCTACGCCGACCTGCTAATGCAACTCGGCATCGACGCCACCAAGGTGGTTGACGGCGCCAGCGACGGAAGCGCGTGGTTCGGCAGCGGCCCGGAGCGGACCGTCGTCACGCCCATCGACGACGCTGTGCTGGCCACCATCCGGGACTCGACTGAGGAGGAGACCGACCGCGTTATCGCTCGGGCCAAGGAGGCGTTCGAGTCGTGGCGCATGGTGCCGGCCCCCAAGCGCGGCGAACTGGTTCGTCGCTGGGGCGAGAAGCTGCGCGCGGTCAAGGAGCCCCTCGGAAAGCTCGTGTCCATCGAGATGGGCAAGAGCTACGAGGAAGGCCTCGGCGAAGTGCAGGAAATGATCGACATCTGCGACTTCGCCACGGGACTCAGCCGCCAGCTCTACGGCAAGACCATGCACTCCGAGCGGCCGCTGCACCGCATGTACGAACAGTGGCACCCGCTCGGCGTCGTCGGCGTCGTATCGGCCTTCAACTTCCCCGTCGCCGTGTACGCCTGGAACGCGGCGCTGGCCCTGGTGTGTGGCGACACGGTCGTCTGGAAGCCCAGCGAGAAGACGCCGCTGACGGCCGTCGCTGTCCAGCACACCCTCAACGAGCTGGCCGCCGAGATGGGCTACGCGGGCATCGCCGGCCTCGTGCAGGGCACCGCCGACCCTGTCGGCGAGAAGCTCATCGGCGACAAGCGCGTGCCGCTCGTCAGCGCCACCGGCTCCTGCCGCATGGGCTACCGCGTCGGCGAGGTGGTCGCCAAGCGCATGGGTCGCAGCATCCTGGAGCTCGGCGGCAACAACGGCATCATCGTCACCCCCAGCGCGGACCTGGACCTTGCCCTGCGCGGCGTCGCCTTTGGCGCCGTGGGCACCGCCGGCCAGCGCTGCACCAGCACCCGCCGCGTGTTCCTCCACAAGAGCATCGCCAAGGAATTCACGGACAAGCTGACCAAGGTGTACGGCCAGCTCAAGGTCGGCAACCCCCTCGACAAGGACAACCACATGGGCCCGCTCATCGACGAGCAGGCGGTCACCATGTTCGTCGGCGCCGTCCAGCAAGCCAAGGACCAGGGCGCCCAACTGTTGGCCGGCGGCGAGACCCTGCCCCGCCTCGGCAAGTGCTACGTCCAACCCACCCTGTTCAAGGCCCCCAGCTTCCCGGGCTTCGAACTGGCCCAGGAGGAGACGTTCGCGCCGGTCCTGTACCTGTTTGAGTACGAGGACTTCGAAGAGGTGCTCGCCTGGCACAACGACGTCCGCCAGGGCCTCAGCAGCGCCGTCTTCACCAACGACCTGCGCGAAGCGGAGACGTTCCTGAGCGCCCGCGGCAGCGACTGCGGCATCGCCAACGTCAACATCGGCACCTCCGGCGCCGAGATCGGCGGGGCCTTCGGCGGCGAGAAGGAGACCGGCGGCGGCCGCGAGTCGGGCAGTGACTCCTGGAAGCAGTACATGCGCCGCCAGACGAACACGATCAACTGGGGCAAAGACCTGCCTTTGGCGCAGGGGATTTCGTTTAGTTTCTAGGACGCGGATCCTGCGGGTGGCTTCGGAGCGAAGCTCCGAATGCCACCCAAATGATCGTCACCCGCCGCTGCGCAGCGCGATCCAGCCGCAGCCGCTTCGCGGCTCCGACCTACCTGTTTGCAGGTCGGGGGATGGCGGTCAGTTTCTAGGAAGCTGATCCTGC
>JBFJYU010000286.1:0-4186 GCA_041622435.1 Thermoplasmatota archaeon
GCCCTCGGTCAGGCCCAGGCCATCCCCTTGGCTTCGCCTCCGGGGTTGCCCGGGCATCATATGCACACACACCTTGAGACCGGCATCGCGAACGATTCGCATCGCGGCGCGCGAGTCCTCAAGCGTATGGCCCCGGTGCGTCAGATCCAGCACGCCGTCGTCCAGGGCCTGGAGTCCCAACTCCACCCGCGTGGCGCCGTAGCGCAGCATCTCGTCAACGTGCTCCTCCAGGCACCAGTCGGGCTTCGTCTCGATCGTCAAGCCAACACAGCGGCACCGCGCCGACTCATTGATGTCCTGCAGGCGGCGCAGGCGGCGCGCACGCTCGTCGGCCGGAAGCAGCCGCCACGCCGCCTCAGACTCGAAGGGCTCGCCTCCGTCGGCCGCCGGCCCCTCGTTGAGACCATGGTAAATGCCTGCGATGAACCAGTCGCGGTACGCCTGGTCGCGGGCGGGGAAGGTGCCCCCCTGCACGACGATGTCCACCTTGTCGATGGCGTGGCCGTTGTGGTCAAGCGCCGCCAGCCGATGTCGCACGATCGCCGCCGAGTCGTAGTTGAACTGCCTGGCCCGCATCGTGCTGGGCTCGAAGCCTGTGTAACTCTGGGGCGCATCCACATCCGGCCCGCCCGGGCAGTAAACGCACTTGCCGTGGGGGCAGGCCGCCGGACTCGACATCACCGCCACCACGGCCACGCCGCTGAGGCTGCGCTGGGGCTTCTTTCGAAACAGGTGGCCGTGGCTGCGCGCCAGGTCCGCCGGCAGGTGCGGCGCCAACTCCGGATCGGTGGGTAGTCCCGGCACGCCCCGGGCCCGCGCTGCGGCCTGCTTGGCCTTGTGAAGCGACTCCTTGTCCGTGACGGTGCCTTCGCGTAGCGCCTCAACGACGGCGGCCGCAACGGCCTCGCAGTCGGCCGGACTCGTTCCCGCCACGGGCGAACCACGCGGGTCCCACTCTTGAAGGGAACGCCCCCGGTGCCCGGCCCCCCGCCGCCCCGCTGGAGGCCGCCGCTCGCCGCTAGCCGCCCGCCGCCAGCCAGCCGGCCTAGCGGCTCCAAGAACGCGGGTTGAACACCACCAGCGCGGCGAAGATTTCGACGCGGCCGATCCACATGAGCGCCGCCAGGAGCATCTTGCTGCCCATGCCGAGGCTCGTGTAGCTGTCGCCCGCGCCCACGGCGCCCATGGCGAGGCCGGTGTTGCCAATGGCCGCAGCACTTGCCGCAGCGCCCTCCACCAGGTTGAGGTCGGGCTCCAGGACCAGCAGCAGGAACGTGCCGATGAGCCACACGGTGGCGTAGGCGAACACAAAGGTCACCGCCGCCATCAGCGTCTCCTCCTTCAGGACCCGCTTGCCGTGGCGGATCCGGATCACGGCTCGCGGGTGGCGCAGCTTGCGAAACTCGCGCCAGATCACCTTCGTGATGATCATCATTCGAAACAGCTTCATTCCGCCGGCCGCCGAACCCGCCGACGCTCCCGTAAACAGGAGCGCCACCAGCAGGAGTCGCGCGGTCTCGGGCCATGCGTCGTAGTCCTGGTTGTGGAAACCCGTGGTGCTTAGCACCGATGCTACGGCAAACGCGCCGCCGCGAAGGGCCTCCAGCAGCCCGCGACCCGACAGCACCAGGGCCGTCGCGATCACCAGCGTCACCGCCCCGAACAAGCCCATGTAGAGCCGCCATTCAGGGTCGCGCAGCAGGCGCCGCCCGTTGCCACGCAGCACATGGGCGTGCAGCGCGAAGCTCGTGCCGGCGGCCAGCATGGCGACAACCAGAACGATCTCCAGCGCGCCGGAGCCGAAGTAGGTGATGCCCTGGGAATGGCTGGTGAAACCACCGGCGGAGATCGCGGTCGACGCCTGCAGGACCCCGTGCAGGATAGCGTCGGACCACCCCAGGCCGCCGCGGCGCATGATGGCGACGAGGAACACCGCCACGATGGCCGCAAACAGCGCGTAGATCCTACCCAAAGCCCCCGCCGTCTGGAGGAGCCGCGGGCGCAGTTGGCTGGACGACGTTCCCGGCGGCTCGGCCAGCACCGTCTGGACACCGCCGTGGGTCACCCGCGCCAGCACCGCCGTCAGGAGAACCAGAAACGCGTAGCCGCCCATGAATTGGAGCAGCGCCCGCCACGCCAGGACGCTCGCGGCCGCGTCCTCGGGCCGATCCAGCGTCGACGCGCCGGTCGCCGTCGCGCCGCTCATGGCCTCAAAAAAGGCATCGCCAAAGGAAGCGTAGGCGCCGGTGCCAAACAGGGGGATCGCCGCCACGACAGCCGCCAGCGCCCAGCCCAGCCCAACGGCGAGGTACAGGTCGCGGTCGCGCAGATCGCGGCGCATGCGAGGCCGCACCAGGACGCGCGCGGTCTGGCCCAGCGCGGCCGTCGCCAGCCCACACGCCGTGAACCAGATCGCATTGCGTGGCAGCAGCACCCAGCCGACACGGAGCGTCCCCGGCTCGTACACCAGGGCAAACAGGGCTGGCACTAGCATTGCCAGGCCTAGGATTCGCAGGGCGCTGGCCAGCAAGTGGGCGACCCGCAGGGCCCGCATCAGAACAGACGCTCCAGCTTGGCCAACGCATCCGTCAGCGCGAACACGATGAGGGTGTCGCCCTCGTCGATGCGGTCGTCGCCGCGCGGAATGATGACGTCGTCGCCGCGAACGATGGCGCCGATGATGGAGTGCTCCGGCAGGTGGGCGCGCTTGATGCGCTTGCCGGCGATTGGAGAGTTGACGCCGACGCGGATCTCCAGCACCTGCGCCTCTCCCTGGTGCAGCAGGCTGAGGTCCTCGGCCTCCTTGTGGGCGGCCTTGAGTAGCGCGCCGACGGTGCTGAGGCGCGGCGCCACGGCGAGATCGATGCCCAGCGTCTCGACCAGCGGCTTCAGCTCCGGCTGGTTGATGAGCGCCACCGTCTTGCGCACGCCGAGCTGCTTGGCGATCAGCGCCGAGAGGACGTTGTATTCCTCCAGCTTGTCGGCGCCGATGAACGCGTCGAACGTGTCGACGTTCTCCTGGATGAGCAGGTGGCGGTCGGTGACGTCGCCGTGCACGACCAGGGCCCGGTGCAACTGTTCGCCGGCGCGTTCGCAGCGCGCCGGGTCGCGTTCCACGAGAATGACGTCGCGCTTGTTCTCAAGCAGGCGCGCCAAGTGGACGCCCACGCGGGTGGCACCTCCGATCATGACGCGGCGAATCTCCCGCTCCGGCTCCAGTTGCTTCGCCTTGCCGATGTACGACTCGACATCCTTCAACACGTCCAGGGAGGTCAGCGCCATCAGCAGGCGGTCCTTGGCCTCGAAGACGGTGCTGCCGCGGGGAATAATGATGTCGTCGGCCCGGTAGATGGCGACCAGGTTGAAGCCCTCCGGCGGCTCGACATCGGCGACGCGCTTGCCCACCACGAACGCCGCGTCCTCAACCCGGCCCTCGGCGATGAACACCTTGCCATGGCTGAACACCTCGGCAGTCACCAAGCTGGGCTGGGCGAGCAGGCGGCCGATGCGGATCGCGGCAACCAACTCGGGGCAGATCGCCATGTCGATGCCCATGCCGGCGTACTCGTCGGAGTACGGCTGGTCCAGGTAGTCGATGGAGTTGATGCGTGCCAGGGTGCGGCAGCCGTACGTCTTGGCCAGCGCCGCGCTGATCATGTTGATCTCGTCGAAGCCGGTGCAGGCCATGAACAGGTCCGCCTTCTCGACGCCGGCGTCCTCCAGTTTCCTGCGACTGGCGGCGTTGCCCTCAACGGCGATCACGTCGAGATCCTGGAGACGCTCGAAGCGTTCGCCGGCGGGCTCGATCACGGCAATGTCGTGCCCTTCCTCGTACAGGGAGCGGGCGACATTGTAGCCCACCTCGCCCGCGCCGGCGACGATGATGTGCATGACGATCGCCAGGAGGTTGGGGTCCGGACTTGAGGCGATCGGTAGCGCGTCGGCGTGCGCAACGGTGAAGGCGCCCGCCTGGTTCAAGGTGGCGTGCTTGCACGTGTCATGCGCTGGGGCCCTGCCGGGATGGCTGCGCTACTGGCGGCGGCGGCCGCCGCAGCGGCCGATCCCCTCGCGCTGCTTGGGCCCTGTCGGACATACTGTTGAGATCGGCTCCTTACAGGAACGGGGTCTTGACGATCGTGGCCGCCTGGGGCCGGCCGCGCACCTCAACCTCAACGGCGTCCCCGAC
>JBFJYU010000287.1:0-4167 GCA_041622435.1 Thermoplasmatota archaeon
GGCCACCAACGCGGTGCTGCAGTTCATCCCGCCCCAGATGAAGATCATCAGCATCGAGGACACCCGCGAACTGCAGCTCCCCCAGCCCAACAGGATCGCCGGTATCACTCGCGACGGCTTCGGCCCGCCGGACGAGCACGGCCGCCAGGCGGGGCAAATCGACATGTTCCAGGTGCTCAAGAACGCGCTGCGGCAGCGGCCGGAGTACATCGTCGTGGGTGAGGTGCGCGGCAAGGAGGCCTACAACCTGTTCCAGGCGATGGCCACCGGTCACGCAGCCTATGGCACGATGCACGCCGACAGCGTCGACGCGGTCATCCACCGCCTGGAGGGCGACCCCATCAACATTCCCCGGGCGCTGCTGGAGGCCCTGGATGTCGTCGCCGTCCAGATGCAAACCCGGGTCGGTGGCAAGCGCGTGCGCCGCACCAAGCAATTGACCGAGATCGTGGGACTCGATCCCAACACGCGCGAAATCCTGACCAACGAAGTGTTTCGCTGGGACCCCTCCAACGATTCGTTCCGGTACAGCGGCGTCAGCTACGCGCTGGAGCGCATCGCCACCGAAACCGGCCAGAGCGACAAGGAAATCCTCGGCGAACTGGAGGATCGCACCGCGGTTCTGCAGTACCTCGTCGACCAGGAAATCAACGAATACCGGCGCATCGCGGAGGTCGTCGCCACCTATTACAAAGACCGCGAACGCGTCATGCAATTCGTCGAGGAGGGCCTGCGGTGGCCCTGACAACCACGCAAAAGCTCGCCTACAGGCTCCTCGGGCCCCGCGCCCGCAAAGACCGCGGGCTGCCCAGAATCGCCGAGGCGCTGCGCAAGGCGCGCATGCCCATTCGAGCCGAGGCATACCTGGCAACCGTCTGGGTCCAGTCCCTCATCGCCGCCTTCGTCACCCTCCTGCTTAGCGTCTTGGCCGTCGCCCTCCTGACCTCCGCCCTGGCGCTGCCCACAACCCTCTGGCTGGCACCCCTGATCCTCCCCGTCACGGTCGGCTTCATCGCCTACATCGCACTCACCTCGACGCCGGGCTCCAACGCCAAGAAACGCGGCAGGAACATCGACCAGCGCCTGCCCTATGCAACCAATTACATCGCCGCGATGGCCAGCGCCGGCATCGTGCCGCAGGACATTTTCAGCAGCCTGGCCAGACAATCCATTTATGGCGAGGTCGCCCGCGAGGCGGCGGGCATCTACAAGGACCTGCACGTCCACGGGAAGGATATTCTCACCGCCCTGCGCCGGGGAATTGACCGCAGCCCGTCCGTCAAATTCCAGGAATTGTTGCAGGGTGCCATTTCCACGATCGGCTCGGGCGGCGACCTCACCGGGTATTTTCGCCAAAAAGCGATGCGCTACCAGTGGGAAAACCGCGTCGAACAAAAAACATTCATTGAAACCATGGGCCTCATGGCCGAGACGTACGTCACCGTCGCCGTCGCCGGCCCCTTGTTCCTGCTCGTCATGATGGCCATCATTGTCCTCATGGGAAGCGGCGAAACCAGCCAACTCCAACTCATCATCTACCTCCTGCTGCCGGTCATCAACATCGGCTTCATGTTCGGCCTGCGTGCCATGATTCCGGAGGTGTGAGCGTGGCCAAGCCAGCCTCGCCGGCCCCCGACGAACTGGAATTGGAGGCGGCGCGCATCGTCGCCCGCCGGCAACGCAAGCGCGACCAGCGACGCCAGTTGCTCATGAACGTCGCCGCCGGGCTCGCCTCGTTGCTGATCCTCGTCGTCGTCGCCGCCGCAGTGGCGCCTTACGCGGGCCTCGAACTGGGCCTCGGCATCACCGTCCAGACGGCCCTGCTGGCCGTGGCGGTTGTGCTTTTGTCATCGTCGTCGTTCCTGTTCGCCCGCATCGACTGGCGCCGTCTGCGGCCCGAGGGCCCCCGCATCGTCGATCGGGCGCGCAGCGACCTGGTGCTCACCATGGTCAGCCTGCTCGCGCTAACGGTTGTCCTCATCATGGGCGTCGTCGAAGTGGGCGCTCTCCTGTTCTTCCTGGGGGTCATCGCGGACATCGGGAGCGTCGGCTCCGCCCTCGCCCAGAATTTTGTTCTGCTGCAAACCATCGTGCTGCTGGTCGTCCTGATGACCATGGTGTCACGGCAGCAGCACAGTTCCAGTTACGAGCCAACGGTTGTTGCCAAGACGTTTGCTGCGGTCATGACCATCCTCGCGGCGGTCTCGATCGTTGCGGGCGTCGCGCTGGCCCTGGGCCTTCCCCAAGGCGCCGGCTTGCTGGGGGACATCGAGATCCACCAGGGCGTCTACGTGGTCACATTGGGCGTTCTGCTCGAATTCCTCGCCATTCGCATCCGCCTCAGCCTGCCGGGTGTCTGGTACCTCGCCAAAAACGCGGTTACGGCAGCGCAGAAGGCCACGCCGGACCTACGCGAAGTGATGCAAAAACGCGCCATCAGAACCTACGTCGCGGCGATCGTTTTCGTAGCACTTTCGATGGCGTTTGCCGGCGCCGTCCTGACCGGATCGGTGGGCCTGCAAAGCCGCCGGACCACCATCGCCCTAGTTGTCTTCTACGCGGGCGCCGGGGCCATTCTGCTCGGCATCGTCGCGGTTCGACTCTTCCAATCTGTGTTCCTGGGCCCCTCCAAAAAGAAGGAGGGTGACGAACTGGCGGATCTGGTCCAGCAGCGCAAGCGGAGCCCCGAGGAAATCTTCCGCATCGCCGTCTACGGCGCCGGTGGATTCCTGGCGCTCATCGCGTTTGCCATCGCCATTCTTTCGGGCCTGGGCCTGATGCCGTGGAGCCGTTATTACGGCACGGACGCCTTCATTCTGGCGGTCCTGTTTGCTGCGGGCCCGTACGGCTTCTTCTATAACAAGGAGTTGAAACGACGCGCGGCAATGGATGAAAAATTCCCCGACTTTTTGCGCGACATCGCAGAATCGGCGCGCGCCGGCATGACGCTGCCGCGCGCCCTCGTGACGGCTGCCAAAGGCACCTATGGGCCGCTGACGCCCGAGATTCGAAAGATGGCCGCCCAAGTCGAGTGGGGTGTTGCTTTCGGCGATGCGCTAACCCGGTTCGCGGGCCGGGCGCGGACGCCTCTGATCGACCGCACCGTGAGCCTGGTGGTTGAGGCGCAACGAGCGGGCGGCAGCATGGTGGAAATTCTCAGCGCAGCCAGCGACGATGCGCGCGAAATTAAACAAATTGTCAGCGAGCGCAATCAACAAATGGCGATGTACAACGTGGTCATCTACATCGCGTTCTTCGTTTTCATCGCCGTCGTGCTGGTCTTGTCCGCCCAATTCCTGCCGGCGTTCAAGGCGGCGGTCGCCGGCGCCGAGGGCCAACAGGTGGGCGGCATCCAGTTCAAGGATTTCTCCATCGCGCAATTCAATAATTTGTTCCTGCACGCGGCGCTCGTCCAGGCCATTGGCGGCGGCCTGGTGGGTGGCGTCCTGACGCGGGGCCACCCCGTGGCCGGCTTCACGCACGTCGGCATCATGATGGCCGCCGCCTGGTTCGCGTTCAGGGTCGTGGTGGCGCTGCTATGAAGCCCGGCACGTTCCGCGGCGACGAGGCGGCCGCTTTCACGATGGTCGAGGCGATCCTTACGGCGGTCCTGATCCTGGTCTCGATTGCGGTGCTGATCCAGGTGGGCGGTCCCAGCCAGTCGGCGGACGCCACCGGCCTTGACACCGGTCAGGTGGCGCAGGATACCTTGCAAAGCCTGGAGCAACGGCCGGCGACGGCGGAAGCGAACCTGACGCGGCTCGACGAATGGGTCGAAAACGCCATCCACGGCAACGGCGCCGACCTGGAGGCGTACTTGGACGACGTGCTTCCAACAGGAATGAGCTACGCCTTGCGCCTCGACAACGGCAACGAAGCTCTCCACCTCGTTCCCGACGGGAAAGCGGACGCCAACCCCCGCGCGGGCCGCGCCGGCGTGGCTTACGTGACCCTCGACTGGCGCGTGTCGGCCCAGGCCGCGGCGGCTGCCAACGCGACCCCGAGCGTGGTCCTGCCGGGCGCGGCCCAGGACAGCACAGCGTGGCAGTGCCTACTGGACCCTGCGGGCCAGGCGGCGGGGCCGGACGGCACCTGGCTGGCCCACTGGCAAGCCGTCGCCTCAGAGGTTCCCCGGGACGTTCCCTACGGCGTCTGGGCCGCTTCCAC
>JBFJYU010000288.1:0-4164 GCA_041622435.1 Thermoplasmatota archaeon
GACCGCGGAGCCGCCAAGGGCGGCCGCGATGGCCCCGGACAGGAGCGCGGCGGCGCCGTGGTGGGTGGCCTCGAAAGCGGGGTCAGCCTGGGCCAGCAGATCGCTCCAGCCGCCCGGCAGGCGCAGCGGCACGAGCAACAGCGCCGCGGCACCGGCGGCGCCCGCTCCAGCCGCCAGGCTCCCGCTGGCAAGGCGAGGGGCCACGAGGAGGGCGACGACGCCGGCGAGGGCCACGTAGAACCCCACGCGGAGGTTGCCGAACCCCAGTTCGACGCCGCCGCCCGTCACCAGGCTCCCGATGAGGGGGGATGCCAGGTAGAGGCCGAAGCCGGCCAGCAAGGCGATCTTGTTGAAGGTCCGCCGCGGCGACCAGAGGCCCCAGAACATCAGGGCCATGGCGGCCAGCACGACCACGGGGATGCCGGGGAACGGGTCGAACGCCCGGGCGCTCCACAGGTTCGACGGTTTGGCGATGACGATGCTCGCGTACTTCACCAGGGTATCCGGCGAATGGCCACTGGGCAGCGCATGGAACGACGCGATGGGCAGGAAGAACACCATCGCCGCCAGCAGGCGCCCCACGGCAGGCACCGTCTGCGCCCACAAACCAGGCGGCGCCACGGCGATCTTCATGCCCGTGCGCCGGTGCCACAGGTAGAATCCCACCAGGGACGCAAGCACTAGGCCCCACACGCCACCAAGGAACGTGCCGGCCAGGCCGCCGACCGCGGCCGCCGAAGCGGCGGGGCGGTGGGGGAGTTGCCGCAACCAGGCCAAGCCCTTTTGCGCCAAGGACCAGGCGCCTTGCCCACTCGGATTCTCGTCGGCCACGCGTGGGTCTTGTGGGCAGGGCGTCTTACAGAGGACGGCAGGTGGCGTGGGCCGAGCGCCCGCCGTGGGACCTCCGCGTGTCGCCCGCGCATGGGCCTCCGACGGGCGGCCTGCACCGCCGTGGCCGTGCTGCCATTGGGTTGCCTTGCCTGGTCCTGCCCGACGCGAACGCCATGGTCCGGTTCATCGCCACGACCTTCGCGTCACGAGCGACGTTCCAAGGCCGCATGCCGGGCCGTATCGGTTGACTGCCAGGGTCGGATGGCGTCGCGGCTCAATTCCTGACGAAAATGCCGGAATCGAGGAGGGGCCGGTGGATGAATGTCGTCTCCTCCAACTGACCCTCGATTCGCCACGAATGCCAGTAATTCTGATACGTGTTCGGATCGGACTCAAACATGCGCTCGGTGATCATGATGCGACCGTCCCGATGCAGTTCGAGTTCGGCGCTGCAGTGGTTCACGTGCGGGTTGCCTTCAAAGTACAAGTACTCCTCATCGCGGCACTCCGAGATGGAACAACTCACCCTTTCATCATCAGACACGCAGTCGCCCCAGGATTGCTGCCGGGTTCCCAAGCCATCACCTAGATTGACAATCGATGCGGTTCCGGCGCCGGGATACCGGCACACATCGTTGGTCATCGTGGAGATGCCGCCCTGGAACCAGCGAACCTCCATCACCATGTCCCCAGAGCAGTTGACGGACTGGGAGTTCTGGTCGCTTCTCTCAACGTTCACGGTGCCCATCCAGGCGTAGCTTTCGTCTTGGGCGGTCACACCATTTGGCGAAAAAATTGTCAAGAGGAGTAATACGACGGCGCAACCGCCGAACCTAGGTGCGTTCACGGCAAGTCACCCGCCGGGTGGTACGTAAAGCATCCGGGTCGCCGAGAACGGCGGGCAGGTGAATGCCTGCGCGAGGCGGCCCCCAGAACTCCCGCTTCGCTCCTCCTGCGCCGGCCCACAGACAACGGCTCTGAGTCTGCGGCGCCCATCCCGTGCCAATCGTTCACCTGGCCAAGTGTTGTCCCGCGAGCCTGGTGAGTGAGGCCATCGGGCCCTGCTGGTGCAGGGAGGGCTCGCCCCACCGGTAGCGGGTTGCCTCGGGGGCCCACCAGTCCTACTAGATGGATGTGGCGACCGCCAAATCCCGCGTGAGCGCCGCCACGGCCGTTGGCGGGGAGCCGACAGACGCGGGCCAACGCCGCTTGGTGCTCGTTGCCGTTGGCGAGGAAGAAGACCGGTTCACGGTCGGCATGGATTCCAACGTCGTTCGCACGGGCACCACGGGGGCCGTCGCCGAGTCTACTGGCGAGTCGTGGTTCAACCGGCTCGACGGGCTGCCCGCCAGCCCGGCGGCCAGCTTCGTGGAGAACGCCACCTTCGACCTGCGGCCCTGGGTTCGGTAACCGTCAAAGGCCCAACCCGCTTCGCCGCCCCAATGCCCGAGGGCTCCGTCGTCGCTAGCTTCATCGTTCCCGGCCAGCCGCATCCGCTGCTGATCCCGGACAAGAACCCGGCCTACGCTCGGGCCCGCGACGCGTTCGGACAAGTACGCAAGGCCATCGAGGAGTTGCAGCCGGACCTGATCCTCCTGTACAGCACCCAATGGCTAAGCGTCATTGGCCACCAGGTTCAGGCCGACCCGGCGCCGAAGTGGACCCACGTGGACCAGGAGTGGCACGAGCTCGGCTCGATCCCGTACGAGTTCCGCGTAGACCCCGAGTACGCCGCTGCGTACGTGGAGGCCGGCCGCGCGCGGGGCCTGGAGATGCGCACGGTGGCGTACGAGGGCTTCCCGGTGGACACAGGCTCCATCGTGGCGATGAAGCTCCTGAACCCGAACAACCGCTTCCCGGCCAGCATGGTCTCTTGCAACATGTACGCCGACCGCTCGGAGACCATCGTCCTCGGCAAGGCAGCCCTCGACGCCGCCAAGGCAACGGGCAAGCGCATCGTCGCCGTGGCGGTCACGGCCCTCTCCAACCGCCTGCACACCAACCCCATTCCGTTCGAAGAGGACCGCATTCACAGCCTCAAGGATGACGAATGGAACCGCAAGTACCTGGAAATCCTCGGCGACGGCCGCCTGGAGGACGCCAGCCAACTCGCACGGCAGTTCAGCGCGCAGGCCAACGGCGACCAGCGCATGAAGGCCATCTGGTGGCTCGCCGCCGTTTCGGGTCAATCCAATCGCTTCGACGGCAAGGTGTTCGCGTACGAGCCTCTGTACGGCACCGGCGGCGCGCTGGTGGGCTTGTGGCCGACGGCCAAGGACGCGGAGGAGGCGGAGTACGACGAGGACGACGCGGAAGTGCACCTCGGCGACCGCAACGTTCTGGGCGGCGTGTCCGCGTTCGAAGGCGGCGGGCCCGCAGATATCTCAGATACTCCCGCCGACACGCCGGTACCAGAAACCCCGCCGACAAGACTGGCGCCGGCGCCGCCCCAGCCCACCGCGAAAGCGGGACTGATCCAGGCCAGCAAGGCACCCAAGCCGGTCGGCGCCTACCCCCATGCCCGCCGCGTCGGAGACTTCCTGTTCCTGTCCGGCCTGGGAAGCCGGGTTCCGGGCACCGACGAGGTGCCCGGCGGACCCGTGCGCGACGCCGATGGCAAGCCCCTGGACTATGACGCCGCAGCCCAGACGGAGCAAGTCATCGCCAACCTGAAGACCGTCCTTGAAGAGGCGGGCGCCAGTCTCGACGACGTGCTTGACGTGACCTGCTTCCTCATCGACATGGACCGCGACTTCAAGGCCTTCAACGAGGTCTACCGCAAGCACTTCGAGGGCATCCAAGCCACGCGCACAACGGTGGCCATTCGGGCGCTTCCGACGCCCATTGCGGTGGAGTTTAAGGTGATGGCGAGGGCACAGTAGCTGCGCCGAGGCGCATCCGCATCACCCCCCTACGTCCTCGCCTTAATCGCCGCGATCAAGTCGCTTACGGGCGTGATGGTGCTTTTTCCCCATTCGAGGGCGGGGTCCATCATGGCGTCCAATTGCGTGACCTCGTCCGCTTCGACGATGAGGTAGAGGGTGTGGCTGGGGATGGCGACGTTGACGCTGACGAGCTTCACGCCAGCCTCGCCGGCGGCGTCGATTAGGCCCTTCACCACGCGCTTGATCTCGTCGGGCTTGTGGGCGATGCAGTCCCGTGGTTCGTGGGTGTGGGCGATGTGGAAGCGCATGGCAATCGGTGGGGGTGAGTCTCGTGGGCACTTGCGTGATGCGCTGCGGGCCGTTGGCGGCCGGGCGGGTGCCGACGACCGCCGGGTTCATGGACGGGCACGGGGTGGCGCGCCGTGGTGCTCATCGACATCTCCCCCAC
>JBFJYU010000289.1:0-4148 GCA_041622435.1 Thermoplasmatota archaeon
CAACTCATAGAGGGCCGAGCGCAGCGCGGAGCCGGACGACGACAGGCCAAGGCCGGTTGCCGCGACCGTATCGACGACCGCATCGACGGGATTGAGCGCGCCCAATCCCATGGTTTCCATCTGGCCCCGCAGGACCGCGGCCGCGCTCTCGTAGGGTTCAAACGAGGTTGCGTCAACAGGGACGTTTTGAGCGAGGGCAATGGCCTCGTCAATCATGGCCTGGTGTTCGGCGTCTTCGGCGCGAAACGGCGAAGCCTGTACGGCGTCACCCCAGGCGTAGGACGGAGTCATCAGGGCAAGGGCCGCCGCTAGTGCGACAGCCGCGAAAGTTCTGCTTTTCATCATTATCCAACCAACCTTTCCCAGCGGGAGGCCCGGCCAACCACCGCGCGAACCACCAGACAACTGGTGCACCGCCGGGCGTCATTTAGTGGTTTTTGCGAATTGAACGGATGCGCGGGGGCAGGCTGGCCTGATGGCCCCACCTTGTCCACCTGGCACGTGCCTTGAGGACAGCCATCAAATGTACTGATCTGTCCACAACATATTCGGGGCCAAAGTCGGTGCAATCAATGCAACGACACGGCGCCGGCAAAGGCCGCGACAAGCTGGGCGGCGGCGCGGGCCGTGTTGCCCGTGGGGTCCAGGCCGGGGGCCACCTCAAGGAGGTCCATGGCGCGGCAGCGGGGCTCGCGGCCGACGCCCGCGACGAGGGCGCTGGCGGTCTCGAACGACAATCCGCCGGCCCCGGGGCTGCTGCAACCGGGGGCAATGCTCTGGTCGAGGCCGTCGATGTCGACACTCACCCACAGGTGGTCGACGCCGTCGCCGGCGACTTCGATGGCGTGCTCCACGAGGGCTTCGGGCTCCATGGCGGCGGCGCGGCCGGCGGTGACGATGTGGACCCCCTGGTCGGCGGCGTAGGCGGCGAGGCCGGCGGCGTTGGCGTAGGGTCGGATTCCTACCTCGACCAGGTTGGAGCCGCGCAGGCTGAGTCCATGTAGCTCCTCCAGCAGGCGGCGAAACGGCGTGCCGCTGGACGGCTGGCCGCTCCAGGGCCGCAGGTCGTAATGGGCGTCGATGACGACGATGCCGATGCTGCCGCTGCCGCTGCCGCCGACGCCGGCGTCGACGCCCGCATCGTCGGCGAGGGCGTCTGCGAAGCCCTGGACGTGGGGGAATGTGAGTCCATGGTCGCCGCCCAGTAGCACGGCCGGCGTGCCCGGCCGCGAGGCGAAGACCTCCTTGGCGGCGACCCGGACGCGGTCGTGGGTGGCCAGCGTGTCGTCCGGGTCAAGCCCGGCGATGTCGCCGAAATCATGCAGGCGCAAGCCGGAGAGGTTCGCGCCGGAGTCGGGGTCGTGGTTGCCCAGAAAACGCATGGCTTCCCGGATCGCGGTTGGGCCGTCGCGGCACCCCTTGCGGCCGAGAACGCTGCCGTCGAAGGGGGAGCCGGCCAGCAACAGGTGCGCGCCCTTGGGTTCGGGGACGAAGAGCTGGGAGAAGCGGGGGTCTTCGGGGCGGTCGTCCGTCGGCCATGCGGCGGGGCTGGGCTGGAAAGGCATGATGGCGCCAATTCTGGGGCCCGGTTGACCGTTTCGAGGCGCCCGTTGTGGGCTGCGGCGGGCCACGCGGCCCACGGCGGGTCGGGGGGTTGAAGGAGAAGGGAGAATGGAGAAGGAGTCCGGACTGGCTAGACGCAGTTGGTCACGCCCGCGGACGCCGTAGCCAGCGTGACGTCAAGACCGCCGGGCACCTGGACGTGGGCGGCCGACGCGGTCACGGCGTGGTCTCGCACCTCCGTTTGACGAAGGGCCAGCACCGCACCTCCGGGTAGCGCGAGGGTTGTTCCCGGCGGCACCGCGTCCACCGAATCAATCAAGACCGCGCCGTTGAGCCGCACGGCCCCGTCGAAGCGGGCGCTTGAGCCCCAGCACGACGCATCGGCCTCGGCGCGCAGTCCGTCGAAGCTGAGGACATCGCCTGAAGGGAGCGTGACGGAAGCTTCGCCGACATACCCCTCAGCGTGGCCCCGTCCGAGGCTTAGCACCGTGGACCCGCCGAGGCCCGTGGCCTGCAACGCGCCCTGGTCAACGTCAACGTGGGACGCCTGCCGGGAATCAGATCCTTCGCTGCGCAATTCGCCGGTGTCACCGTAGGAGTCTTCCACGGGCAGGGCGAAGGGGATGACGGGGGCTGCGACGCGAAGACCGGCCCCGCGCCCGCGGGCTTCGACCGCCTCAACGAGCAGATGCTGGCAAGCGTCGTCTTGGGCGCCGTCGTCGTCGGTCACCGTCAGGCAAACGGTGTAGGTCCCAGCCGTCGCGTACTGGTGTTCAACCACGGCGTCGGTGCTGGTGGTGCCGTCGCCGAGGTCCCAGAGCCGGCTGGCAATGGAACCGTCGGCGTCGGTGGACGTGTCCTCCAGGGTCACCGGCGTAATGGTCCGCAGGGCATCTGGAGCGCTCGTGAAGGAGGCGATCGGGGCCACGTTGAGGACGGTTACATCCTGGCATGTCTGGGTGCTGGCGCCGTCATCGTCCGTGACCGTCAGGCAAACCTGGAACTCGCCATCGTCGGCGAATTGATGCGAGGGATTCTGCACGGTGCTGGTGGTTCCGTCGCCGAATTCCCACGACCAGGAATCGATGGTGCCGTCGGTGTCCGTGCTAGCGTCCGCGAAGGACACCGCTTCAACATCGGTCGGTTGTTCCGGTGAAAACGTGAACGCGGCCACGGGCGCGACGTTGAGAATTGTGATCGCCCTGCACCCTTGGTCCGTAGCGCCGGTGGCATCCTCGATCGTGAGGCAAGCTGTGTAAACGCCGTCATCGGCATAGCGGTGGCTTGGCGCCTCCAGCGTACTCGTCGTCCCGTCGCCGAAGCTCCATTCCCACGCCGTCACGTCTGCATCGGTGATCGACGTGTCAACGAAATCAAGCACATCGGCGGTTGTTGCGGTCCCTTCGAACCAGCGCAGGTGGTAGTTGTCGAGGTGGTACTCCTGGGTTCGGGTCCCGAAGCCGGCAAGGATGTCGTTCATCCTGGAGGGATCAACGGAGGTGCTGAGCTGCTCCTCATAGATGGTGTCGGAGCCATGGTCAATGCGGACGAAGGCGGTGCCGTCGCTTCGCATGTCAACGGAGACATGGTACCAGTCGCCGAGCACCGGGGTGTGGGGCACCAGCGTGTGTGGCCACCCGTTTCGGATTCGGATCTGGCTTTCTTCGAAGTTGATCTCCAGTTGGCCGGCCCTGCTGCCCAGCAACTGCCGGAAGCCGCCGTGGTCCATCGGGCGGATATCGAAGTCAAGCATGAAATCCGTCATGTCCCGCGAGTAGGGTGGGTAGGCGTTCAGGTACGGGTTCGAACCCGCTCCCTCGACCCACATTTCGAGGACGCCATCCACGACCTCGAGGCGGTTGTTTTGGTTGCGACCGGCTCGCCATTCGCCGGTTTCAAACGGGTCGTGGTCAAACGTATAGAGCTCGCCGCCGGTCAGTTGCTCGGCCGTGAAGCTCGCCGCCAGCCCGCTGCTGGCTTGCACGTCCTCGGCGATAGCCAGCGCCGATAGGCCTGACGCCAGAAGTATCATCAATGACGCTACGCCGTTTCTCTTGACTTGTCGTGCGTTTGTTGGATTCAGGTTAATCCCTCAAACCAGGCAAATTGACCGCTGGGCTTACGCCTTATCAGCCACTTGCATGGTAACGAATTAATATGGGGAACGAAGGCCTCGCTGTCGCTCGGGGCGCCCTTCAATCATGGCGTCTTCCGCTGACTTGGCGAGGTTGCCGGTGGCTTCACCCAGGGGTTGGGCAGTTGTCGACAGTGGCGCTGGCGTGCGCGACGACGAACTCCAGGCCGCCGGGGCCCCTCACGTGCAGCGCCGCAACAGAGGCGACGGCCGTGGGGCTGGCCGCCGTCGGCGTGGCTGCGACCACCTCTTTCACAACGACCACGATGCCGTCGGCGAGCGTCACGCGGGTGTTGGGCTCCACGGCGGCCAACGGATCCAGCAGTGGTTTCCCGTTGAGCCACACCTCGCCCGTGGACCCGGCCACGCTCCGCTCGCACGACGCGCTGGCCAGCGATTGCAGCGACGTCATCTCCAGGACATCGCCGCTGGGCAGCAGAATCTCTGCGGC
>JBFJYU010000290.1:0-4138 GCA_041622435.1 Thermoplasmatota archaeon
CGGCTGGCCCTTCTTCCGCGACCGGCGCGTCGACGCCTACGGCGGCCTCGGCCAGCGATTCGGGGCCTAGTCCGGCCCATGGTGCGGGCCCCGGATCCGACCCCGGGGCCGGCCCATCACTGGTGCCGAGCCGGCGCTGGGTGGAAATCGCACGCGGGCCCATTCTTCCCGGAGAATCCAGGCGCGCGGCGGCCTTGCCCCGCAAACGATCACGCCACCCGGCCCCGGCGACCCAATCCCCCAAACGGCCGAGGCGAAAACACCACAGGCTCCGCATCGAGATGAAAGGCTGTGCCGCAGCGCACGCCAGCCCACGGTGCGCCCCGTGACTACAATCCAGAAGTCATCCAGGGGGTAACCTGGGTCATCGGAGCCTTGGCGCTCGTGCTGCTCGTCGTCGAAATCACTGTTCTGGGCGCCGCGGTACGGTCTTCGTCAACCTTCCAGGCGACGCTCTTGACGATCGTCGTTGCTGCCGTCGGCACCTGGTTGTGCCGGAATGGCAGGGCCATGCTGGCGGCCCATCTCTTGATCAGCGCGGTGTTTCTCGTGGCTTGGTTCTTCACGTACCAGGTTTGGGTGGCAGAGGGCGATGCGGTGGTGTTTCTGGGGCTCGTGTACGCCCCCCTGGTTGCTTCCATCCTGGTGAGGCCGTCCTGGGTGGCGGTGTACGCCGTCGGAAACCTCGTTGGCATCCTCGGGATCGGTGCCTTGCCGGGCGCCGCCGCAGCGGCGACGCTCGATACCCTGACGTTTGCCGTCGCATTTGGCGCCCTTGCCACTTTTGCGTCCTACCAACGCACGCGGTCGCTGGCGGAAGCCTTCGACCAGCGCGACGCCGCCAGCCGTCGCAAGCGGGAGATGGACGCCATGATCGGCAGCAGCCAGGACGCGCAGGTGTTCTTCGATGGCAACGGCAACATCCTGCAACTCAACACGCGCTTCGCTGACCTGTTCGGCATTGGGTCCCAGCGGCGGGCCGGCCCCATCGATGCGCTGCTGCCGAATCGCTTGCTGGATGGCTTCAACGAGGCCGTCGCAGCGTCACGGGAAGGCCCGGTCACGTGGGAGTTTGCGTTGGAGAGCGCCTCGGGCGCCCTGATGGACATTGAAGCGACGGTGGTGAGCGTCGACCATGGCGGCGACGCCCCCTACGTCCTGCTGAGTTGCCGCGACATCACGGCTCGCAAGCGCGCGATCCAGGATCGTGAGCGCGCCGTCAACGAGGCTCGCACCGGCCTGCTCAACCTCATTTCGCATCATCTGCGCACGCCGCTCACCCCGATGCGCATGGACCTCTACACGCTGATGCACGGCGCCCGGGAAGCGTTAACAGAAAAGCAGGTGGCGGCCCTGGAGCGAATGGAGCGGGAATTCACGCGCCTGACAGGCACCCTCGACCTGATGGTCGACGCCAGCCGGTTGAGCCGCGCCGGCACCGAGGCGCGCCAGCCCTGTTCGCTGCGCGACGCCGTGAACGAGGCGTTCACCGTGGCCAAGAAGCAAGGGGAGCGGCACAACGACGTTTCCGCGGATGCCATTGCCCTTGCCGAGCCGTCCGTGCTGCGCGTCGTACTCCGGCTCCTCGCGTCGTGGCTTGACCCGGCTCTGGATTGGCGCGCCTTCGCGATGGCCACGGCCAGCGACGTGAAACTGGTGCTGGCCGCCGGGGAGTCAAGCCCCGACGACGAGCGTTTGCAGGTCCATGAAACCCTCTCCCAGCACTCTGACGACGATGTCTTCGCCGAGAACATGGTGCTCTTCGTCGCCAACAACGCCGTGGATGCAACGGGGGGTCGCTTGCAGGCCTACACTGGACCCAAGGGACACCGCATCGAGTCGACCCTGCCGCGGGGATGAGGAGGCCATGGGCTCGGCTGCGGGGGGGCGTCGGGAGAGGGCCAATTTCCCCGTGCGGGCGCCGGTCGCTTCTGCCATGGGGGCTGATGGCTGGCGGGCCAGCGCCACCCTCTGGCCGGGTGCCCAGCGCTCGCATCGGCGTTGGTGTCTCAGGGGGATTTTGCGAAGGGCCATGCGTGCGGGAACGCCCAAGCATTGGTGTGAAAGGCGCGGCGGGTCCGCTGCCAGCTAGGTCCTCAGGTGAGTCGATCGCCGTCGTCCGGCGCTTGGCGCTTGGCATTCTGATTACCGACCTGCTCATGCTGGCCATTAGTCCAGCGTGGCTTGGACGCGAGGCGCCAAGTTCGGCGCTGTTCAGGGGTGCCCTCGCTTTCTTGCCGTTTGCGGCCACGGCGGTTTTCCTGGCCTGGCGTAACCACACCGACATCGCTGCCCACATGATCGTGGGGGGCGTGTTCGTCGGCGCCTGGTTGTTCATGCCCCTGCACTTGGGCGACCCCACCGACCCGTACGTGTTGATGGGCATCGCGTACGCACCGTTTCTCGCCGCCTTCCTACTGGCGCCTGTGTGGACGGCGGGCTACGCGCTCCTTACACTTGCCGGGGTCAGCATGCTCAAGGTGTTCAGCCCCGGCGGTGAATCCGTGACGCCCAACGTGTTCCTGTTCTCGACGGTCTTTGGTGGGCTCAGCGTTTGGGCGTCGGTCGTGCGCGACCAGTGGGAACGGGAAGTCGTCACCGCACAGGCGGATGTCAGCCAGAGCCAACACGAACTGGACGCCGTCTTCCACGCGAGCCACGAGGGCCAGGCGTTCATGGATCAGGCCGGCTTGGTCCTGCAATCAAACGACCGCCTCGCCGAATTGTTTGGGGTTCGCAGCATCGCCCGCGGCACCCCGATCCATGATGTCCTGCCGGCGCGGCTCCAGAGCACGTATCTTCGCAAGGTAGCGGATTGCATCGAACTGGGGCCGACGCGATGGTCCTTCCGTGTGGCCGGCAAGGAACCGGGTGCGCCGGCCCGCGAGATCGACGCCACCCTGGTGCCGGTGTCCTCCGTCGAGGGCACCCCAATGATCCTGCTAACCTGCCGCGATGTCACCGACATCATGCAAGCCAACGCGGAGCGCGACGCCGCGGTCCAGCAGGCGCGCACGAGGGCGCTGAACCTGATCTCACACCACTTGCGCACCCCGATCACGCCGCTCCGGCTGGACCTCTTCGCACTCCGGTCGCGGGGGGAGCACCTCACTGAGGCGCAGTTGGGCATCATCGACCGAATGGAACGCGGACTGGGCCGGCTCATCACCATGGTGGACCTTCTCGTTGAGGCGGGCCAAGCCGGAAAGCCAACCGAAACGCAGCCGAAGGCGTGCAACATCGCCGAGGCCCTCACCGAAGCGATCACCGCAAGCACGCACCCCGTGGCCATCCAGAACGACGCCGTGGAGGCCGCCGACGTGTTCGCAGACCCCGTTGCGCTGCGCGTGGCGATGGGCACCCTCCTGGAACGGCTTGACCCAGGCCTTGCATGGCGGGCCTACCTGGAGCGCCGGCCAGGCAGCGTGCAACTCAACTTCGCCACCGGCGAACCTGCGGAAGATGAGGTCTCCGTGGACATGAACGAACCCTTTGCCGATGACGAGACCGACCCTGTGTTTCGCGACCAGTTAGCCATGTTCGTGGTGCGCAGCACCATGGAAGCCAACGGCGGCCGCTTCGACGCCTACGCCAGCTCGCAGGGGCAACGGATCTGCCTGACCTTGCCGGCGGCGCCGCGCCTAAACCGCGCCTAAACCGCGCCTAGACCGGCTCCGGGCGGGCCGGCAGACGGCCACGGCGGGGCGGCAAAAACCCCCGAAAGCCCCCGGCCGGAGCCGCGCGCCCCCTCCGGAAGCCTTGTGCCGCCGGCCGGTCTCGGCCCCCCGTGGAGCAAATCACACTCGGCGGCGGCTGCTTCTGGTGCGTCGAGGCGACGATGAAGGATCTCAAGGGCGTCCAAAGCGTCGTCAACGGCTACGCCGGCGGTCATGTGGAGGACCCGACGTACGAGCAGGTGTGCGCCGGGACAACGGGCCACGCCGAGGTCGTGCAGGTCACGTTCGACCCCCTGATCCTGCCACTTTCGGGGCTCCTTGAGGTGTTCTTCACCATCCACGATCCCACGACGCGCAACCGTCAGGGGGCCGACGTGGGGACCCAGTACCGCTCGATCATCCTCACCGGGTCCGAGGAGCAGGCGGCAACCGCACGCAGGGTCATCGCGCAACTCGGCGAC
>JBFJYU010000291.1:0-4066 GCA_041622435.1 Thermoplasmatota archaeon
ACGGCGGCAACAAGGCGTTGGCCGCCGGGCCACCCCTCGTCGTAGAAGGCGACGATGGCGCGGCCGTCCGCGTCTACGCGGCCTGCGGGCAGGAGTTGCATGCCGTCGCGGGTGTCGGCGAAGTGGTGGGGCGTGGACCACGTGGCGCCGCCGTGTTGGGTTCGCGTGATGTACACTTGGCTGGGGTCGGAGTCGTCCGAGCCCACGTACATGGCCTCCTGGGGGTGGGCAGGGTCGGCGAACACGGTGCCGTAGCGGGGGAACACGCTGGGGCCCAGTTCCACCGGGTCGCCGAAGGTTTCGCCGTTGTCGTGGCTCGTGCGGACGAACTGCCGGTTGGCGGGGGGACTGAGGGGCCCCATGTTCAACTGGTAGATGTGGCTGTACGCGATGTGCACGACGCCGTCTCCGGGTGCGGCGATCGTGGTGCCTTGGAACGCCCTGTGGCCTTCGGGCGCCGCGGCGATGGTGAGGGGCTCCGCCCAGGTGGCGCCGCCGTCCGTGCTGCGCGTGTATTTCAGGAACGTGGAGAAGCCGAGCCACTGGGTCCACGTGAAGTGGATGGTGCCGTCGGCGTCAACGGTGATCCATTCCTTGTCGTTCAGGAGACCGTAGGGCGCGCCGGCGCCGCGCTCGAACAGGATGACGGGGCTCCAGGTGGCGCCGTCGTCGAGGCTGCGGGTGACGAAGGCGTGGAAGTTCACGAGGAACGGATCGAGGCCTGCGGGCCCCACACCCTCAGTCGCGATGCCGGCGAGGTAGAGTTCCCCGGTCGGCGCGTACGACAGGACCACGTCGCCCGCGTTGGCGATCCGGCCGAGGGGGTCGTGCGCGGCGAAGATGTGCGTCGGCAGCGGCGCGGACGACCAGGTCGCGCCACCATCCTGCGAGCGGTGAATCTCCATGTGCGACCGGCGCTCCTGCCCCACCGGCCCGCCATCCATGATGACGAAATCACCCACCACGACCTTCGCCGAGGAGCCTGTGCCACGCACGGCGATACTCGGCTCAACCGGGAAGTCGCCCTCGTGTGTCAATTGGTGAACGGGGCCGAACGCCATGGAGCTGGAGGGCACGCCGTTCGCGCCGGGATTTAGGGCCCCCGCCATCATCGTGGATGCCTCAAGGCACCCGGACATCACCATGCACAAAGCCACCAGGGCCGCGACGAACCACCGCATGCGCGCGCATGTGGAAGCGGGGTAAAAGGCCGTCCGCTGCGACCTAGGTGGGTCCGGTCAGCGAACCTTCGAGAACCACGAACCTGGGATCGGCACCCACGATCCCGACCCCGCAACGCTCGTTGACTGCCCGGAGCGAATGCACGAGTTATTGTTGTTGGTGAAGGAAAATGCACCCAACCAAGTCAAGGGATTGGAAAAGAAATGCCGGAAGCTCGCCCAGAGCGTGGGGGATGCAGGATAACCAATCGCGCAACGCGACCCCGCCGGCCTTCGGCCTCTGCGGCGCGTTAGCTCAATCGTTAACAAACCCTCCACTGCGGCGCGCTGAGCTGCGGTGGTGTGGGGCCCGTACTGTCGGCGACTCCGTTGGGCGTGAGTGTGCTCTTGGCGGTCGCGGCCTTGTGGGCATGGCGCGCCGGCGAACCCACCTACCACGAGGTGAGGTAACCAACCTTTAGCCAGCCCCGGCCATACGGGGCCGATTCCCATGGATTTCGCCTTCACGGACGAGCAGCGGGCCTTTGGTCAGACGGCGCGTGAGTGGGCGCGGCGGGAGTTTGGCCCGATTGCGCGGGAGTGCGATGAGCATGAGCGCTACCCGTCGGAGTTGATTCCGAAGGCGGCTGAGATGGGGTTCCTGGGCATGACGGTGCCGGAGGAGTTCGGTGGTCCGGGTCTTGGCTTGGTGGATGTTTTTCCGGTCATTGATGGGTTCATGCGGACGGATCCCGGCTTGGGGACGGCGGTGCTGACGACGGATTTCGGGTCTGAGTTGGTGAAGGGGCTTGCCAGCGACCCTGTGAAGGAGGCTCTGCTTCCGATGCTGCCCCGCGGCGAGGCGGTTTTGGCGTTGGCGATCACGGAGCCGCAGGCGGGCAGCGATGTGGCGGCGATCCAGACGACGGCTGAGCGGGAGGGTGATGAGTGGGTGCTAGGGGGCCAGAAGACGTTCATCACGAATGGTACGATTGCGACGCATGGCCTGATTGTTGCGCGCACGGAGGATCACCCGGACCCGCACCGGAACCTGAGTACGTTCATGGTGCCGACGGCGTCCGACGGGTTTCGCCAGGCGAAGTTGAAGGGCAAGATGGGGCAACGCGCGGCGGACACGGGGGAGATGTTCATGGATGGCGTGCGTGTCCCGGACGATCACTTGATTGGCCGGCGCGGCGACGGGTTCCGGCAAGTGATGCAGGTGCTCAACCAGACGCGGGTTCTGGTGGCCAGCCAGGCGACGGCGATCGCGCAGGGGGCCCTGGACCGGGCGCTGGAGTACGCGACGCAGCGGCGGGCGTTTGGCAAGCCGATTGCCAACTTCCAGGCCATTCAGTTCAAGTTGGCGGAGATGCAGACGCGCGTGGAAGCCTCGCGCCAGTTGAGCCTGAAGGCGGCCTGGCACGCCGATACCCACCAGCCGGACCCGGTCGCAAGCAGCATGGCGAAGTGGTTCGCGGGCCAGACCGCCGTGTGGTGCGCCGACGAGGCCGTGCAGATTTTCGGCGGGACCGGCTACTTCAGGGGCACGGATGTGGAGCGCTTCTACCGCGACGCCAAGGCGACGGACATCTACGAGGGCACCAAAGAGGTGCACAAGCTGATCATTGCCCGGCAGATGCTGGGCGGTTGACGTCGCCGGCGACGCGCTCGCGGAGGTATTCGGCGGCGTCGCGGTTGGCGCGCAGGAACCCGAACAGGAACGCCTTGTGGTCCTCGGAGCCCTTCGGGTAGGGTTGTTCGATGCGTTCGACCAGTGCGTGGGTGTCGAGGTCATCGATGGCGTCGCGCCAGCCTGCGGCAGGGTCTTTGCGGAGCGTCGCCAGGAGCAGGTTGTCGTGTGCGGCAGCGCCCCTTTCTTGCGGCAAAGCGCCGAATCGGGGTAGCCGCTCGGCCAGGCGCCCCTGCATGGCGGCCAGGATGCGCGTGCGTTCGGGCCCCGGGACGCGCTCGGGGTCCGGGTCGGAATCGGGGCCGGGCCGGGAACCCGGCTTGCCGGTTGCGGGTGGGTTCTGGCCGGACGTTTCGGCTCCCGGCCGCAGCCCCGCCCGGTGCAGGGGAGCGTCGAGCGCGCGCCGCTGCGCCAGGTCCGAGTAGAGCATGATGGCCAGCAGGTCCCCGTCGGCGGAGAGCGCATCGCCCAGCCAGCCGGCCCCGTGCGCCAAGGCGCCCGCCGCCTCCCCTGCGGCGTCGCCGGCCATCTCACCGGCGGCGCCGAACAGGTCCGCAAGGGCTTCCAGGATGGCTTCAAACAAGTCGCCCACCATGCCGGGGCAGCCTCCCTTGGGTCCTTGCGTGTTGCGTCTGGGGACGGGCGCGCAACCCCAAAGCGCCGTGGCGGGTGGTCAGCCGAGCGGCTGGTCGGTCCAGGACACTCCCGCCGCCGGCCACCAGCCGAGGTGGGTGAGCGTGAGGGTGCCCGAGTACGTGTAGGTCTGGGGCCCATCGGTGGTTTCGTGGGTCTGCTCGTCGTCGACGTGGACGGCGCGCACGTGGCCGGGCTCCATGGCGACGCCATCGACGATGAGCCGGGAGCCGTCCCAGGTGGCCGCGAACTTGCCGCCGTTGCCGGGCCACCCCATGGAAAGACTGGAACTGCTGCCGGTTAGCCGCTTCACCTGGCCGCAGCCGGTCGGGTTCTCCTCGATGACGCGCCAGTCCTCCCAGGCGGCGTACGTGGCGCCCTCGGGGAACCGGTTCGGCCCGTCGCGCCACATCGTCACCTGCTCCGAGAAGCGGTTGACCTCCAAGTGCGGCGGGAGCTGGTCGCACACCGGCCGGCCGTCGGGGCCCTCCTCGAACACATGCCCGCTCAAGGCCAGCATGGCGTACTGGGTCGCGGCCACCGACGGCCCGTCCACGACATCGCCGGTGAGCCACTGCGC